>CAJXWT010000080.1 GCA_913062595.1 uncultured Fidelibacterota bacterium | reverse complement strand
TTGACTCCACCGGCAGATTATGTCACCGGAGCAGTGGTGCCTACCGGTGGTACGATAGTCCTGCGCTTCTGGAACAGTACTAACACAGGCTTAAGTGTTACCATTCCAATAGATAATGATCAAACTCTCGTAGATGGGATGGCTCATCCTTTCGTTAAATTTAATGCTGGCTCAGAACGAGAGCTGAGTCCGCCAACATTTGAAATCCAGGCTTTCCATATTGATACGGATTATGAAATTACATTTGCAGATTCTGTATTTGAGGGCCTTACCGGATTTGTAGAGGATGCAACCGTTGAATTCCATAGTAAGATCTGGGATGCACCCCACAACCAGACTGATGGAAGTACTAGTGCTTCCATTTTAAAAATTGATCAAACAGCGCCCAACATAGCGCCCAACATAAACTGCGATTATTGCATTAAGATGATTTATTCTAGTAACGATGATCAGACGCGGGCAATCCTTGGTGATACAGTTTATGTGCAGTTTACGGGAGAATCCGAAGGTATTGATACGGTTGCAGGCAATATTGGCGGCCAGGCATTTGATGGATATGAGCATTTAAACGATCCGCAATACCCTTTTAGATCCAGAGTTTGGCGGAAAATGACCGGTGCCGAAACAGAGGGTATACTACCGTTCAGTATTACTGCGGGAGATACAGCACGAAATATGAGTCCAATTTACACGGATGTTGATGATGGAAGCAGCGTGGATTTCAGTGCGGCTGGCCCCGAAATTCTGTTGGCGAAAATCAGCTCTAACAGCAGCTATGGTGATACCCTGGCCAGACCAGGTGATTCAATCATTGTCGAGATCAGGACTGATATGCCAATTAGTTTGGATAGTGATAGTGCTGTTATTAGTGGTCAAACAGCTGTATCCGAGTCACCGAGTAGTAATCGATATCTTTACAATATCATTGCCGCAGACGATGACCAGGATGGAATTGTTCAATTCGCTATTGACTATACAGACCTGAATGGAAATTCATACAGCAATATTACCACCACTACAGATAGCAGCTATGTGCGCTTCGATGGTACAGATCCCGTATTTCCCATGGTGTCTATTTCCTCTACTGGTGCGGACTCTACCATAGCAGGCGCATCAGATACTATTAAACTCACATTTCGCATACATGAAGCTGTTTCTGATTCGTCCGTTTCTATATTGTATAACCCAGCTAGTTCAATTACTGCATTAAATAACAATTATTTCCGGGCAACCTACGTGATTACTGGATCAGAAAGTGAGGGCCGGGTACGATTTAATATTACAGCGGTGGATTTGGTAGGAAATAGCGCCAGTATTGATAGCACCAGCAATAATTCATACGTAGTATTTGATCAAACGCCACCATCAAATTTCACGGTTGGTCAGGTCATTAGTGATGGTGGAATGGTGGTAGCAGGTTACTGGAATAGTACAAACCAGAATATATTGGTTACAGTACCAATCGATAATGATTCTAGTTTAATTGATGGTGCGGTCCAGGTATTGGTTAGTTTTGATGGCAGTGATACACTGGAAGTTGGTGATCCTTTAACAATTGATTCAGTTAATACTGATGAAACTATTAGCATACGTCGGATCGATTTTGTGAATTCGCAATATTATAGTGAAGGTGCGAGCGCATTATTCACAGCCCGAATCAATGATTTTGCAGGCTATACCCGTATAGGTACACCCAGTAGTAACCAACTGCAAATTGATTTAACAGGTCCTAGTGTTGATAGTATTGCGATCAAATCTAATAATTATTATAATGACCAGGGGGCTACATGGTATAATGAAGCCGACCCATATGGGGACATTATATACTTATATTTCCGTGTGCAGGAAGAGATAATTACACCTACCGTAATAATTGAGGGGGATACTGCCGATACCGATGAGTTTAATATAAATGTTTGGGAAGCTACAAAAGAAATGGACACAAGTGATGTAGAGGGTAACGTGAACTTTAGCTTTACACCCCGGGACCTGGCTGGAAATCCTGGAGGCGCCAATTCGCAAACCACTGATGGTTCGCGGGTCATATTTGATTATACTGCACCCTTTATTAACTATATTAATGAAGGTGGTGTTACAGATAAGGATTACACTGCTAGCACGGATTCGTTACGTTTGGTTATGGATGGGGGAGACCTTATTTCAGGAATATATCGTTATTATTTTGCTCTTTCCTCAGATTCAGTGCCAGATGTAAGCACACCACCTATACCTTGGGATGAAGTATATGGCTTTTTAGGCGAAACCGGAGATACCTCATTAACAGGAATTACACTCCTACCAGGAACAGAATATTTCGCCAAGGCGTATGCCATGGATGGCGCTGGTAATACATCAGATATAATTGTAGGTAATGGTATTACAGTTGATATTACTGCCCCGAGCGTAGGAACGATAATTGATGGTTTTGATAGCAATGATGAACTTGATTGGACAATTGATTCGACCAGCCTTGATGTCCGTTGGCAGGGATTTTCAGATATGGCTTCAGAAGTTGTCACTGGAAAAATTGGAAGTTATGAATTAAGTATACTCGATGAACCGGATACCGTAAAGGTTCTGGATTGGTTTAGTGTGGATACACTGGCAGATTCTTCAGTTATTGACGGTTTAATGCTGCAGAAGAATATGCAATATTTTGTTGCTATACGGGCAGTGGATATGGCCGGTAATAAATCTGATTCGGTAAAAACAGATGGAATACGGTTTGATAATCAACCTGCCAAATTAGATACAATAATGCCCTCCATGACTAGTTACCTTGATGTATCATCCCTGCAAACGATTAATTTCAAATTTAATAAGAAATTATTCTCTTATAAGTTCAGCCTCGATAACATTGGTGCGGATACACTCACCTACAACATCAGTCATTCCGATAGTACGGTATCTGTTGCCTTGACTGAACGATTATTAACAGCCGATACGCTCCATTTTAACTTCGATAGTGTAACCAGTTTGAACCGTCTGGTCATGGCTGATACCATTACCCTGTACAGTATGTTATGGGGGGACCTGGACAGTAATCGTGTCCTGGATGTTGCAGACGTAGTTAGGTTTAACACCCGCTGGCCGAATATTGATATTGCCCCGGTTGAGCATGAACCGCCACACTACGCACCAGACTTGGATGGAGAAGCCAACCTGCGGGATCTGCACATATTTTCCCGAATGTGGAACTGGTACTACAAGACTTATATCCCGACACTGCTAATGACATCAGGTAATATTGTGGATGTGGCGACGACCTATTCCGGGGGACAATTGCGGATTCAATTACCGGAGAATACTTCCGCAGGACAAATAATCTTCACCGATCTGAATTATGATATGATCAATGTATCAGGGGTGAGTTCCAGTGCTCAACAACTCGTACTTGTAAATGAAGACAGTGTAATTGGTGTCAAAGCCTATACTTTTGGTTCTTTTGGCGGAGCACTTGATTCAGTTTTTGTTATCAACGTGAATTTGAATACGGAAACGGATTATAATCAGAGGATTCAGATACGTTTCTACGATCAAGAAGGTAAAGAGATATTGGCCGGAATAGCACTGCTTAAGATAACACCTGTACCCGCTCGCTATGCCCTGGGGCAGAATTATCCCAATCCATTCAATCCTACCACAACCATTCGTTTTGAATTGCCAGAAGATACCCACACGCGCATTGCGATCTATGATCTACTGGGCAGAGAGATTGTTCAGTTGGCGAACAGACCTATACGCGCTGGCTACCATCAGGTGGTCTGGCAGGGCAGAGATACATTCGGCAATGCCGTTCCTTCCGGTATGTATTTTTACCGGATGGAAGCCAATGGTTTCAGCAGTACCCGTAAAATGGTATTCCTGAAATAGGCTAAAAAAACATTCAATAAAATATTCCTTACCATAAATTATATCCGCTTAATTAGCGGGATTTTTCCGAGGATGTATTGTAACCGTATTATTATTTGAGGATTTGACTTATGGCTGAGCTTATTTTTTCTCCTAATCAGGAATTTTCTGATCGGGCTTTAATTGGCTCCATGGATCAGTACCGAGATTTATATGAAAAATCGGTGTCTGATCCAGATACATTTTGGTCCACAGTAGCGGATCGAATTACCTGGTATAAAAAATGGGAAACTGTTCGGGAATTTGATTTTGTAAAGGGCAATATAAAATGGTTCGATGGCGCGAAACTGAATGTAAGTTATAATTGTCTGGACCGGCACGTGGAAGCTGGCCATGGTGACCAGACTGCCATTATCTGGGAGGGCAACAACCCGGAAGAAGATCAGGCCTTTACCTACGGCGAATTGCTGGCTGAAGTACAGAAATTTGCCAACGTCTTGAAAAGTATTGGCGTAGAGAAAGGAGATCGCGTCTGTCTGTATATGCAGATGATCCCCCAATTACCTGTTGCCATGCTGGCCTGTGCCCGTATCGGTGCAGTGCATTCAGTTGTCTTCGGTGCCTTCAGTCCTGATTCACTGCGGAACCGGATCAATGATTCGGCCTGTAAGGTATTGATTACCCAGGACACGGGCGTTCGCGGTACAAAACAGAATATTCCCATGAAGACAAATGCGGATAAAGCGGTTGCTGAAACACCATCAATTGAACATGTAGTTGTGGTCCAGCGTACCGGTGAAACAGTAGCAATGGTCAATGAACGTGATCTCTGGTGGCACGAAGCGATGGCGACAGCTGAAGCAGAGTGTAAGCCGGAAGAAATGGATGCTGAAGATCCATTGTTTATCCTATATACTTCTGGATCTACCGGTAAGCCTAAGGGTGTCCTGCATACTAGTGGTGGATACCTTGTCTATACATCCTTTACCCATGAAAAGATTTTTGATTATCATCCGGGTGATATTTACTGGTGCACGGCGGACATCGGATGGATCACAGGCCATTCCTACATCGTTTATGGGCCTTTGGCTAATCGAGCTGTCACTATCATGTTCGAAGGTGTCCCAAATTACCCTGATTATGGTCGTTTCTGGGATGTGGTTGATAAACATAGGGTCAAACAGTTTTATACTGCACCTACGGCCCTGCGCGCGCTGATGAAAGAAGGTGATGAACCCGTAACCAGCCGAGATTTATCGAGCCTGCGTTTGCTAGGCACTGTTGGGGAACCAATCAAGGAACCGGAATGGATGTGGTATCATAATGTTGTCGGTAAGGGGAAATGTCCCATTGTGGATACCTGGTGGCAGACAGAGACCGGTGGTATCTTGATTACACCATTACCAGGGGCAACGCCTACCAAGCCCGGTTCCGCGACCAACCCATTTTTTGGCATACAACCCGTATTGTTGTCTGAAGATGGGCAGGAAATCGAAGGCAATGACGTACAGGGTCTCTTAGCCATTAAAGAGTCCTGGCCAGGCCAGATGCGCACTTTATATGGCGATCATCAGCGCTTTATTGATACCTATTTTTCACAAGTACCTGGTTATTATTTTACTGGCGATGGCGCTCGCCGGGATGAGGATGGTTATTACTGGATTACGGGACGTGTTGATGATGTATTAAATATATCCGGGCACCGCATTGGTACCGCAGAAGTTGAAGGTGCAATAGGGAAAGCATCAGGTGTAGCGGAAGCAGCGGTAGTTGGCTTTCCGCATGATATCAAAGGTCAAGGGATCTATGCTTTTGTAACCCTTATGACCGGTGTTGCAGAAAATGAAGAAGTAAATGCTGGAATTCTGGAAAGTGTTACCAAGGATATTGGCCCCCATGCAAAACCAGACAAAATCCAATATACCCCGGCATTGCCCAAAACTAGATCGGGAAAGATCATGCGCCGTATATTGAGGAACATAGCGGAAGGCGATACGGAAAATATGGGCGATATATCTACACTTGCAGACCCCAGTGTAGTTGATGACTTGGTTAAGGGTAAAATGTAGGTTTATTATAAAGAAATAGGAGCATTACATGGCACATTTGAAGACTGTTTCAGCTACAACAAAAACATGGTCTGAATTATCAGCGGAGGTGGTAGCCGTTGGTATTTTTAGCGGCGGAAAACTAACTCCCCTTGCCAAGGATATAGATGAAGCAGTAGGTGGTCAGTTGCGATCAGCAATTGAGCGGGGGGATATCACCGGCCATGCTGGAGAAACAAAATTATTTTATGGAAAGAATCATCGTTTAATGGCAGTTGGTTTGGGTGAGAAAAGGAAACTGGATCTGGAACGGGTTCGGCGGGCTAGCGGAACGGTAGCTCGAACTGCTATCAGAAATAAATTGGCAACCGTATTAATGGAAGATTTTGCGCAGGATAAAAAAGGTGCGGCCCAGGCCCAGGCAGAAGGTGTCATTCTGGGCTCATACCAGTTCCTGGATTATAAGACCATGAATAAGGATGATCAATTTTTGCTAAAAAAAGTTACAGTTCGCAGTTGGGACCGTGCTGGCTTGAAAAAAGGCGCCCTGATAGCCAACGCCGTGTGTTTTGCCAGAGATCTTGGAAACCACCCAGGTAATGTTACCACACCTACAAAATTAGCTCAGGAAGCACGGAAGATCGGCCGGCGAGGTCGCATGAGCGTGTGGGTTTTTGATCGCGCAAAGTTTACGAAAATGGGTATGGGCGCTTTAGCTGGTGTTGCTGCCGGGACCGATGAACCACCCAAATTCATCGTCATGGAATACTGGGGCACCAAAAAGTCTGAAGCGCCAAAAGTGCTTGTTGGCAAGGGGCTCACGTTTGATTCTGGTGGGATATCAATCAAACCAGCTTCGAAAATGGATGAAATGAAATTTGACATGTGTGGCTCTGCCGTGGTTTTGGGTACTATGCATGCTATAGCTGATTTAAGACCGGCAATAAATGTGGTTGGGATAGTTCCTTCCACAGAAAATCTCAGCGGAGCAAAAGCCTATAAACCTGGTGATATTCTGAAAGCCTATAACAATAAGACCATTGAAGTGCTTAACACCGATGCGGAAGGCAGGCTGATCTTAGCTGATGCACTGGCCTATGCCAGCAAACACTATAAACCGGAATACATCCTTGATTTCGCAACACTTACTGGTGCAGTTATTGTAGCCCTTGGACACGTAGCCACCGGTATAATGGGTACGGATGAAAAATTGATCAAAAGGGTAAAAGCTTCATCTCGAGCTACAGCTGAAAAGGTATGGGAACTGCCTCTTTGGGATGATTATTGTCACCAGGTTCGATCTAAGATAGCAGATGTGAAGAATATTGGGGCACCCATGCAGGCAGGATCCATTGCCGGCGGCGCATTCCTGAAGGAATTTGTCAAGGATGGTATTCCCTGGTGTCATTTTGATATTGCTGGCACTGCCTGGGCGGACACAGAGACTACTTCACAGGGTAAAGTAAAAGAAAAACCATATACGCCAAGTGGAGCTACGGGTAACGTGATTCGTTTGGTTCTGGATCTAATCGGATCCTAATCCACTGTAGGTTATGCCCAATCACCCAACTCGCGATGACGCACTGACCTTACTGCATGAATATACCAAATCTGATTCTTTGCGGCGTCACGCCCTGGGCGTCGAACAGGCCATGCTCAAAATGGCAGAGAAATATGGCGGTGATCTTTATGAATGGGGTATAGTGGGCTTGCTCCATGATTTTGATTATGAAATGTACCCCACCATAGAAGAGCACCCCTATAAGGGCAATGAAATATTGAAAGAAAAAGGTTACCCTGAATCTATCTGCAAAGCGATTATGGGACATGCTACATATACTGGTGTTCCCCGGGATACAGATATGGCCAAAGCACTCTTTTCAGTTGATGAATTAACCGGCTTTATTTTTGCTGTCACCTATGTACGTCCATCCAGGTCAATTTTTGAGGTTCAACCAAAATCAGTCAAAAAAAAGCTGAAGCAGAAATCATTTGCGGCCAGTGTAGTGCGGGAAGATATATTCCTTAGTGTAGAAGAACTGGAAATAGATATGACGGAACACATTCAGTTTGTTATCGATGCGCTGGCTGAAAAAGCGGAAGTCCTTGGTTTAGCTGGGGATTAATTTTTATTCTGATATGAAACATAAAGTAGCCATTATCACCGCTGCCAGCCGAGGTATGGGTGCAGCCTGTGCCCGAGAACTGGCGGAAAATGATTACCATGTGGTCCTCATGTCCACGACGGACAGCGTGCTAACCCTGGCTGATGAATTGGGTGGAAAAGGTTTGGTCGGCAATGTAACCAATTCGGATGATCTGCAAAAACTTGTTGATCTGGCAGTTGAATCCTATGGCCAGGTAGACGCTGTGATCAATAATACCGGCCATCCCCCTAAAGGCGAACTGCTAGAAATAACAGATGCGGACTGGCACCAGGCGTTCGACCTGTTGTTAATGAACGTGGTGCGGATGTGTCGCCTGGTGGTACCCTTAATGCTGAAGAACGGCGGGTCCATTGTCAATATTTCCTCTTTTGGCGCAGAGGAACCCAACTTGAACTTTCCCACATCATCCACTATTCGTGCGGGCCTTTCCGCCTACGTAAAGCTATTTGCTGACAAGTATGGTAAGGATGGGATTCGGATGAACAATCTCTTACCTGGCTTTGTAGATAGTTATGATGTAAGCGATGAGATACGTTCTGCCATACCTCTTGGTCGGGAAGCAACGGTAAGTGAAATAGCCAAGACAGCAGCATTCTTATTATCGGAAGAAGCCAGTTATATCACCGGACAAAACATCCGTGCGGATGGCGGTCTGGGGCGGTCAATGTAGTGTTCCTTCAATCGGGAAATAATGTGATTGCAAATGGTGCCCACGATAAACAGTTTTTACCGTATTTTTAAACATGGATTTTATTACCGGTATCATACTTTTTCTGATTGGTTTTTCCGCTGGCGCAATGATCATCTGGTTCATGCGCCAAAAAGAATTGGATTCGGCTCGAGTGGGGAAGGACGGCCTAAAAGATATTTTTGGCAATATGTCGCGGGAAGCGTTAGATCAGAATATCGAAACATTTCTGAAACTGGCGGAAAGCAAGTTTGGCGAACTGCTGAAATCCTCCGATGTACAACTGGACGAAAAGAAAAAGCTCATTGACATCAGTATCAAGGAAATGAAGGATCAGTTGGAAGGTCTCGGCAAACAAACCTCTGAACTGAAAGGCCAGATGGAGGCTTCCCAAAAAGGTATTACTGAATTATCAGACACAACATCACAATTACGGCAAATTCTGTCTAGTTCCCAGGCCCGGGGTCAATGGGGTGAACGAATGGTGGAAGATATATTGAATTTTATCGGCCTTGCGGAAGGTGTTAATTATGCCAAACAGGCCCAGGAAGGTGGGGACCGACCGGACTTCACCTTTTATCTGCCTAAGGACCGGCATATAAATATGGATGTTAAGTTTCCTCTCAGCCATTATGAGAGTTACCTTACTGCTGAAAATGAAAATGATCAGAACAGTGAAAAGAAAGCCTTCCTCGCTGACGTACGCAATCATGTCAAAGAAGTTGCTAAACGCAATTATATCGACCCGGAAGCGGGTACAGTTGATTATGTGCTGATGTTTATTCCCAATGAAAGTATTTATTCATTCCTGAACCAGGAGGACAAGGGACTGATCGATTTTTCCCTGTCCAAGCGGATCTTACTTTGCTCACCGATCACCCTATATGCGATCCTATCCCTAATCCGGCAGGCGGTATCCAACTTTTCTTTGGAGCAAAGAGCAGGGGATATGCAGGCCCTGGTAAGTGCTTTCAAGGAACAATGGGAAAAATTCATAGAAAAGCTGGATGCTCTGGGGAAAACCATTGGTACGGTTCAGAAACATTATGATGAACTCAGTGGGCCGCGGGCGCGACAGTTGGAAAAACCAATGGAAAAAATTGTTGACCTGGAGCTGAAACGACCGGACCAGGATCAGATCGAGAATGACGCTGCGTGAAGCATACCTATATCCTTGTCGCGATCTCTTTATTATATAACTGTATTGGCCCGCCCGAGCCGGATGATGGGCTCATAGACAACATACCATTCGTTATCAACACGGCAGAGGTCTTTACCTTTGCGCTCCGGGGCAATTCCTATGATGTTGATGAATCCTATGATCTTTCCTTTGCTCTTGATTCCAATGCAGTACTTTCTACAACCTTAATTGTTAATGAATATTCGGGAAGTGATTCTACCTTGATTTACGTAAACAATAGTGCGGACTCTACACTGCTGTGGTATTTAATTCTGAGTAACATGGTCTACACCCGCAGTGATACTATGGACGGCAATGCACTTGGTTATCCGGGAAAAATCAATGTGGTCGGTACGAATTTCAACGGTGTAGTGGATTTTCAAATAGTGAAGAAATAGGAATTAAACAAAGATGCAAGCGCTGTTTAAATAGATTAAGTCGGGCTCATAACCCGGAGGTCGCTGGTTCAAATCCAGCCCCCGCTACAATGAAATCCCGTCTTTTGGCGGGTTTTTTATATATCGATATTTAAGACTAACAGTTCTTACATTTACTCTGCTGGAAGATTCCGTATAGTTTATGTAGTACCAGTAGTACCCACTGATTTATAAAAGTATATCAAAGGAGAACAAAATGAAACGATTACTAATCATACTGCCACTTTTATTTTGGATTGCTTGTGATAACCAAAAAGATGAAGACGGATTTTCATTGCAAGGCACTTGGGTTGACCTGGAAAGTCAAATGAGTAGAAAAAATAGTGAAGTATTATTATTTG
>CAJXWT010000079.1 GCA_913062595.1 uncultured Fidelibacterota bacterium | reverse complement strand
GTGGATCTGCCGGAAGCAGCAGCTACCGAAATAACGGTTTGGAACATAATGGGACAAAGAGTTGCTACCTTATACTCAGGTGATCTTAACGCTGGCCACCATACCGTAAACTTTAATGGCCGCGACTACAACGGTAAGCAGCTTACCAGCGGCATGTATCTCTACCGCGTCGCAGCGGGTAAATACAATGCCACCAAGAAAATGACATTGATGAAATAACTTCATTTTCGAGAATTGTTAATTAATAAAAAGACAGCTCTAGCCCGAAGGGGTTAGAGCTGTCTGACTTTTTGGGGTAGGTTTATGAAAAAATATCTCATATTCATCTTACTTTGTTCATCGTTAATATTCGCCCAAGCTGGTTCTATTAGGGGTACAATCGTAGATCAGGAAAGTGGTGATCCTCTTATTGGGGCAAACATTATTATTGATGGCACAACCATGGGTGCGGCAACAGATGTTGAGGGCAGCTATCAGATTACAAATATCCCAGCAGGTGAGCATGTTTTGAAGGTGACCTATATCGGTTACGAAAAACAACAAAAACCTATCTCTATTGAACCAGAACAAGAATTAATTGCTGATTTCTCACTCTTAAGCGATGTAATTCAGATGCAAACTTACGTTGTCACCGCCTCTCGGAAACGGGAACGGGTTGAAGATGCCCCAGCAGCGATCAGCGTCATAACTCAAACGGATATTCGCCGCGAAAGCAACACCAATCTGGGTGACTACATGAAAACGGTAAAGGGTGTTGAATTCACCCAATCAGGCATTGATAGCTATAACCTAAGTGCCCGCGGATTTAATACTTCCTTCAGCTCAAGACTGTTAACACTTACCGATGGCAGGATGGCCAATGTGCCATCTTTACGTCTCATTGCATATAATGTTATACCCGTTTCGTTCGAGGATGTGGAGCAGATTGAAGTTGTTTTAGGGCCTTCTTCCGCACTATATGGGCCCAATGCGTACACGGGCGTTTTGAATATCATCACCAGTTCGCCTCTCGATGCTTCCGGAACAACTATCAATCTTCAGGGTGGTGTATTATCACAAAAAGATAGTGATCCAATGCAGAAATATACCATGCGGCACGCTTCCAACTTTAAGGATATGCGTTTGGGTGGATTAAAACTGGGTGATTTCGGTTTCAAGGTTTCAGCGGTTGTTTTTCGGGGAGAAGATTGGCACCATTATAATAGCGATGAGTTCGAAGGTCACGATCCTGCATTCATCGGCCGGCCGCATTTAATGCATAATGGAGTAGATGAAGGTGGAGTCTCTGGTGAATTCGGTAATCCGGATTTTACAGAAGACATGCTGGACTATTGGCCCGGTTCTGATCCATCCTTTGTGGGCCGCCGTTTTGCAGATGGGTTAGACGGCAACTTTCCCGATGGTGAAACAAATTCACCAATAGTTACAGAAGATATGGTTGCCGCCGCAGCCAGCGATCCCTTCCATCGCTACACTTTGGAAAATGGTATTGTTCTTTGGGGTGTTACGGAGAATAGAATTGGCAAAAAATATACTGACGGCATTGATAATGATTATGATGGTATGGTTGACGAAGGCATTGACGAAGGCATTGACGATTTGGCGGAAGTATGGTTTGATGGTGTTGATAATGATGGTGATGGTGAAATTGATGAACTGGATGAATGGGGTAGTTCCTGGACGAAACGTATTGGCAGTACTGCGCCTGGGTATGGTTTTGGAGAATATAAATATACCGCAGATGGCCAATTAGTTTTTGATACGAATGGTGATGGGATTTTTAATGGTGAGGGTGATTTCAAAATGAATTACGGTGGGTTGCCTACGGTTATCAAAGATGCGAATGATGATGGACTTGATGATTTTCCTGATTTTAATGTCGAAAATTATCGCTATGACCTCAGAGGTGATTGGGAGATCAATCAAGATCTAACCATCAGTGTTTCACAGGGATACGCTAAGGCCAGGAATATAAATATTACTGGAATCGCCAGATATTTGGCGGATGGCTGGATTTACCGATACGCCCACGGCCGGATAATGTACAAGAGCTGGTATTTTCAGAGTTACCTGAATACCAGTTATTCCGGTGATTACGATGCCAGGTATCCTATGGCCTACTCACCCACAAGAAATTTAGCTACCGGTGGCACTATCTATGATCGCTCTAAAAAATTCAGCACCCAGTTGCAACAGTCCAATGAATTCTTTGATGGTAACCTGCGGTTTGTCTGGGGCATTGATTACTTTATGACCATGCCCGATACTCGGGGCACCATATTACGGGATAAGAATGGAAATGATAGGCGCGATAACGATGGGGATGGCGAAGCAGGTTCTCCAAATACTTTTGGCGATCAAAACGATAATACCTGGTACGATATTGGAGAAAGATATAATACCTGGGCAACCATTGAAACCGATGAAAACGGCCAACCTATCGATAATGTATTGGGCGCTATAAAAGATGGCATAGATAATGATGGAGATGGTTTAATTGATGAAGGTATCGATGAAAACGATGAAGATAATCGCCGCATAGTTAATGAATTGGGCGCTTATTACCAGGTGAATTGGAAATTATCGGATAAATTTGAACTTGTGCAGGCAACACGCTGGGATGCGCACGACCGTCTGACCGATATGATAAACTTTGATAATGAACGAGGAAGGAATATAAACTTTCTAAACTGGGAATTTGATTTTGATAATACTGAAGGATTGCAGATATCTCCAAAAGTTGGTTTAATTTACCGGCCAAAGGAAAACCAGACATTCCGTCTTACCTGGGCCCAGGCTTTTAATACACCAGCCAACCATCACCTCTTTCTTGATATTTTTGTCACCCGGGTTGCCATTTTTAAAGTTTACGCCCGGGGCGCTGACGGCGGCTACATTTACCCAAGAGGTGAAGATGGACAGCCATATTATTATAATGTAGATACGTTCGAATATGCACCGTTAGATACTTCCCAGTATATTCTTTTTTACCCATCTATAGATCCTAAAATCGAGGGCTTTTATAATTATACAACCAAGGACATCCCCGAAATTGATGCTGAAGTTATTAATACCTGGGAAGTCGGCTGGAAGGGTCGAATAAATCGCAAAATGTTCGGTACATTGGATATCTTTACAAATCACTTCAACAATTTTATCAGCAGACCAACCTTTATTTCACCCATTGTCGTCAATAAATATATCCTGGAATCTGATTGGGATAACGATGGTATTATAAATAATGTAGTAGATATAGCGGATAACAATGTGATTGCTGACCAAGAAGATTATGATATATCCTTTGATAAATGGCGTGATAATATAGTAGGTGTCACTGCGATGGATACAATAAAGGGTTCAGCCCCTCCAATAGTCGTTGGATATTTAAATTATGGGGTAGTTGACGTTAGGGGGTTGGACGCCAGTATAACATATTTTTTCAATAGAAGTCTTTCGTTTGATCTTCATTATTCCTATTTAAATATCTCGGACTTTTTGAATCCGATTACTAATTCAAAAGATCCTATCAATGCACCCAAAAATAAGGGTGGCTTTAAAATTCAATATGAACCACGTGATAAACCCTACTCATTTTCATTGAATTTTCGCCATGTCGATGGTTTTCAATGGTCTTCTGGGATTTACTTCGGGCAGATCAATTCCTATAATATTTTTGATCTGCACGCTGACTATGAGATTAACAATAACCTATCTGCGATGCTGACCTTGAACAACATGCTTGATAACATGCATACGGAAATCCAAGGTGGGCCACAGTTAGGCAGGGTAATAATGTTCCGTCTCCAGGCAAAGTTCTAGGCGAGATACCCATATTTTGCACAAATAAAAAGTCCGAATGATTCCATTCGGACTTTTTATTTATTGAAAGCTAAAGCAGGACTGCCTTTAAGTCTGGAAGCGGGGGAAACCACCAGTCTAAGAATTGACCGCCCTGCTTGAATTCTCAAGACAAGTTAATCGCCCATCTAGTCGACGTCAAGGACTTTTTAATTGGGGAACATGATAGGGAATTAAAATCTACTGGTTTTAATTTCTGCAAGTTAAATAAACATATAATTCAAAGGAGAATTAACAACCATGCAAAACAGAAATATTATTGCGATTTCCATCATTATCGCTGTGTTCGGGTTAAACAATGTACATGCTCACTGCCAGGTACCATGTGGCATTTACGATGATGCGGTTCGTATTATGCAAATCAGAGAACACGTTACTACGATTGAAAAAGCCATGGTGCAAATAGATCAATTAACCAGTGACGAATCCAGTGCTCAAAATATGAATCAATTGGTCAGGTGGATAAACACAAAGGAAGAACACGCAACCTTTATCCAATCTATCATGACGGATTATTTTCTTGCACAACGCATCAAACCAAAACAAAAAAATGAAGCTGGACGGCAGCAATATGTAGATCAGACCTTATTGCTCCAGCAAATTATTGTCGCGGCCATGAAATGTAAGCAAACCGTGGACAAATCAAAGCCAGAGTTAGTTTCCATACTTTTAAATCAATTTGTAGAACTATATTTTAACGAACATGGTAAAGAGCACCTAAATGCTATGCAAAAAGGGTAATGAATAACTAATTCATGAACCACTTGCTTGAATGGTTGGATCAAATTGATCGCAGTATATTATACATTATCAATGATACGTTAGCGAATCCAATATTTGACCTGTTTTTTACAACGATAACCAATGAACATCTTTGGGCTATACCAGTGCTCATTGGCCTACTGGCGCTAATTGTTCGTGGTGGTAGAAGAGGACAAATTGCCGCGGTGCTGGTGCTAATTACTGCAAGTGCAACCGATGCAACAGTAGTCCAAATCATTAAACCAGCAATCGCTCGCCTAAGGCCCTCACATGCGTTAGGGGATACAATAAATCTATTGGTTCCTAAAGGTGGGAGATATGGATTTGTATCCGCTCACGCAGCAAACATATTCGCAGGAACGACGGTTTTATCTTACTTCTATACACAATGGAAAAAGCCCCTATTATTTTTGGCTTTTTCAGTAGCCCTAAGCCGCGTTTACGTGGGGGTACATTATCCTGGTGATGTGTTGTTTGGTGGATTATTTGGGTATGGTATGGCCTGGCTCGTAATTACTTTGTGGGTATTGCTGAAAATGCGTGAATTAAAAAGGGGCCGAACCTGGGTGCGGTACAGTTAAAATTTATCAGGTAGTATAGATCAGTTAGGCAGCGAACCTTCTGGAGGTTTTACACCAAAATCTGTAAATCCTTCCTGTCCTGGTGACCTGATTTCACCGTACTTGGATTCAAATTTCTTTAAATTATCAGTTAAGGCCATTAAATAGGCTTTTGCATGAGGTGGAGCCATGATGATTCTCGAATGCACCTTCGCTTTTGCAACTCCAGGTAACAGCCTAGTAAAATCCATCACTATTTCTGCCGGTGAATGTGTTACTACAACAAAATTGGCATATTCACCGCTGCTGACATTTTCATCCAATTCAATATTTATTTGCTGAACTTTTTTCTTTTCTTCCATTATGTTACTCCAAAAAATAACTTATGTGCTATTGAAATCTTCCCAATCTTCATCAAGACCCTCAAAATCTTTATAGTCTATTTCTTCTTCTTCCTGCTGCTTAACCATTTCATTTTCGTATAGATTGAAATTATCTTTTCTTTTTTCATGCTCCGTGATGTCGACATCATCTTCATCGTCCTGGTCAAACCGTTCAATATCCTCACTGTAAACAGCCGTATCGAAAAAGTCGAGATTTTCTACGATACCATTGGTCATAAGGTATTCAAGAAAATCAAGATAACTACGATCCTTAAGATCTTTCTTACAATGCGGGCAAGCGAGCTTCTTACGAAGGTCTACTTCGATAATGTTTGCTCCACAGTTTGGACAGATAATTCCTTCTAACATCAATAATCTCTGCTAAAATCGGGCGTTAAGTTAATCGGGGGTGTTTGTGGTGGCAATATTTTGTTATAAAAATTTTTATATCAATTCAACCCTAATAACTGAATGATATAACGATTTCCCCGTTCCAGAAAATCCGTATTCTTGCGGTCAATCAATATATTATAGTATCGCTCTCCTTTGCTTGAGTAATAACCAATTTTCACATCTGCTCTTGCAGCATGTATTAAAGTCACAGCTATTGGATTAAAATTCGGGTTTAAATCGATTGCGGCATTGAGATCTAAACCGCTGCATTTATTTAATAATTCTTTTTTTGGTAAACCGCAATAATTAAGGTCGCTGGATGAATAAACTATTAAGGGTTCTTTTACCAACGTCCCGTAAGAAATAAGGCTTTTTTTGGCCAATGCATATTCAATTTTCATAGCCGGATAAGGACCCAGGGCATTATGTATTGATTGTAAGAATATTCTCACTACACGGATATGATTTTCCGCTTCAGGAAGAAGAAATAAGACACTGCCTAATTCTGGGATATTTTTATCGAGAGCTAGTGGTGTATCCGTATTATTGGCACCAAAAAATAGACCCCTCCAAAATAATGCAGCTCTTGTCTTTATCGGTAAGTCCATACCTGAATATAACTTTTTCACAATTATGATACTGTGTAGTTTTCCCTTACAACGGGAACGATTTGATATAAATTAATCACTGTGTCATTAAATAAAAAACTTCTATGGGGTGGTCTCGGATGGGCCCTTGGTGGCCCCATTGGCGGCATACTTGGCTACGCTTTGGCCTCTATATCAGAACAACCAGGGAGCCACCAATACACGCAAAGGCAAGCTGGTTATCCAAAAACGAAACCAGGTGATTTTATCGTATCTCTACTGGTTTTGTTTGCCAAGGTAATGAAAGCAGATAATCAATTATTGCGCTCCGAACTGCTTTATGTAAAGGACTTCCTTAAACAAGAATTCAGCACAAGTGATGTACAAGATTTTATGGTCCTTTTCAAAGACATTCTTAAACAAGATTATCCATTACGGGACGTTTGCCGCCAAATCCAGCGATCCATGGACCATCCCAGCAGAATAGAGCTTGTACACATCTTGTTTGGCCTGGCCAATGCTGATAATCATATTCATGTTGATGAAATAAAGGTTATCCACACCATCGCAAGTTATCTAAATGTCAATGATAATGATTTTGAGAGTATCAAAGCCATGTTCATAAAGGACAAGATTTCAGCCTATAAGATTTTAGAACTCGATCCATCTTGTAATGATGAAGACGTAAAAAAAGGATATCGTAATATGGCGAATAAATACCATCCAGACAAAGTATCACATCTCGGTTACGACCTTCAAAAAATGGCAGAAGAAAAATTCAAAGCAGTTAATAATGCGTACCAAACCATTAAAAAAGAACGCCGATTAAAATGAAGGAAAACCCAGGCGAATTTCCATTTACAAGGGGATTATATCCCGGTATGTACCAGGATAAGCTATGGTCGATGCGCCAGTATGCAGGTTTTACTTCGGCTGAGGAATCAAACAAACGCTATAAATATTTGTTGGAACAAGGTGTAACTGGTCTATCTGTAGCGTTTGATCTGCCAACACAAATTGGATACAATTCTGACCACTCCATGGCAGCAGGTGAAGTTGGCAAAGTTGGTGTACCAATAACATCCATTCAAGATATGGATATCCTCTTTGATGGGATTGAGTTAGATAATGTGTCAACATCAATGACCATCAATGCTACTGCACCTATTCTATTCGCACTCTATTTAGTTGCCGCTGAGAATCAAGGTGTGTCCGCAGAAAAATTGAAGGGTACAGTTCAAAATGATATATTAAAAGAATACATCGCTCGCGGCACATACATATACCCGCCCAAACCATCCATGCGATTGGTTACTGACCTCTTGGAATATTGCACCACACATGCTCCGCATTGGAACCCCATCTCTATCTCCGGTTATCACATCCGGGAAGCTGGTTCAACCGCCGTTCAGGAATTAGCATTTACATTAGCAAATGGGATTTCCTACGTTGCAGCAGCAATAGCTAAAGGTCTGGATCCCAATCGATTTGCAAGCAGAATATCATTTTTCTTCAACGCCCATAATGATCTACTAATCGAGGTTGCCAAATTCCGGGCGGCACGACGTATGTGGGCAAAAATTATGAAGGAACAATTTAATGTAACAAATGAAAAGGCTATGTTCTGTCGCTTCCATGTACAAACTGGAGGATCAACATTAACAGCTCAGCAAATTGATAATAACGTTGTCCGTACTACTATTCAGGCACTGTCAGCAGTATTGGGCGGTGCACAATCATTGCATACAAATAGTCGTGATGAAGCGCTATCATTGCCAACCGATGAGTCATCAAGACTGGCAATAAGAACGCAGCAGATCATTGCTTATGAATCAGGATTGGTTGACTACCCGGACCCTCTTGGCGGCAGTTATGCAATCGAAACATTAACTGATTCCATAGAAGCGGAGGCAAATACCATAATCAATGAAGTTCAAAATAAAGGCGGTGCAATAGCAGCTATTGAATCTGGTTGGACACAAAATGAAATCGCACGAAGTGCATCTGAATATCAGGCTTCAATCGATAAGAAGGACAAAATTATTGTTGGAGTAAATGAATTCAAGACTGATGGAAACGATGATTATAATACATTAAGCATAGATGAAAAGGCAGTGGCCCTTCAGTTAAAAAGATTGCAGGAGTTTAAGTCTTCACGAAATAACGAATTAGTAGGCAAAAAGTTGAAAATCTTACATAAAACTGCTGCCGGGTCAAGTAACCTCATTCCTGCCATAATTGAATGTGTACGATCTCGCTGCACCCTTGGCGAAATTTCTGATCAATTCAGGGATGTTTTCGGCGAATATCAATCAAACTTTTAAAACACATATTGATCCATCTGGCAAAATTTTTTTCCATCATTTTTCATCCGATGATTATATCTCTTCTTGTTTATATAATACTGATCTATGATAACCCCATAATACATCCCAATGCAGGTGAGATTCTTACCACCTGTTTCCTTTTTTCAAATCTCATACCTATTATTACAATCATTGTATTGCTTAGATATGGGATTATATCGGATCTGGACGCGAGTATACGCAAACAGCGTATTATGCCTCTTAGTTTGGGAGTCCTTTATGCTGCTATAGGTTTTATTGTACTTACCCTGCAGAATGCGGATGCCATTGTGAGAGGACTGATGTTTTGTTTTATTACCAACACAGTAATAATTATTCTAATTACTCGTTATTGGAAAATTTCTATTCATGCCATGGGAGTTGCCGGTCTTATAGCTGCATTATGGGTTAACGGTGGACAATCCCCTTTAATAATGGGGTTTATTCTAGTGTTGGTTGCGAGTGCCAGAGTAGTATTAAAGGCACACAATATTTCGCAGGTTATAGTTGGCTCATTTCTAGGCATGATACTTACCTATATACAATTACATTTAATTTTTATTTAGATCATGATATTCACAAATCTTGTACAGGCAAATCTGCATACGAAAACACTGGGGCAAGTGATCGAATATTATACCCAACTGGACTCAACAAATGAAGAAGCATGGGAGATGATCGATGAAAGCGTTAAGCCTGGCACTGTAATTATCACCGATAGACAGCTATCTGGAAAAGGCAGAAATGGTACAAAATGGCAATCAAAAGCAGACCGTAGCCTTACATTTTCAGTAGTTATTCAGACTAATAATTTACCAGGATCAATTTCTGGTGTATTTCCTCTTTTAAGCGGCGTCGCTATCGTACGCGCATTGCAGGAGATGCACATAGATGGGGGGTTAAGATGGCCCAATGATATCATAATTAACGGTAAAAAGATTGGCGGTGTACTCTGCGAGAGCAGAATCCAGGGTAAGAGTATCAAATGGGTTGTGATTGGTATTGGTATCAATGTAAATGAAACAGCTGATGATTTTGAAAATGATATTTCTAGCACGGCTACTTCACTATATCTGGAAATAGGTGATTTCATCCAACGGGAGCGCTTACTTGCAGCTATACTAAATCATTTAGATATACTGTTAAATGAGCTTGGTGAGAATTCAGAATCCTTTGACATCAGTAAATACTGGACCCCATATTGTACCCACGGCAATAAACAAATTACTTTTCAGGAGGGCGATCAAGTCCATCAAGGACGATTCACAAATATAACTAAGAATGGTGAATGCGTTATTGAAATGAACGGTACAACACAATCATTCACAAGTGCAGTAATAAAGAATGTGCGAGGATTAGATTTTATTGATTAGGAATTGAGCAGGGTTAAGCATACTGATGAATCTGAGATACTTTAATATCAATTTCGAATTCATTAAATACTGATATCAGATCTCTTTCAACCTCATTGCATGATTCAATAACACGGGATTTTGAAACACCAGGTTTTACATTAACACCAAATAATATTACATGATGTTTTGCTGTGTCCACAACACGTACATCATGAAAATCTGTGAGCACATTGTGGTTAGACCAATGTTCCCGTAAATATTTTTTCACTTCTTTTACCTTTGGATCAGTTATTGAAACAGGATCTACATGTACTGTCGGTGATACACCCAATTCCTCTCCCAGATTTTTCTCCACATTTTCTGAGATATCATGGGCTCTTGCTGGCATTTCATCTGCATCAATTTCAATATGGATACTTGCAAACTTATCCTTACCATAACTATGGATAGCAATATCGTGTACATCAAGGACACCATCCACTGCGCGAGCTAATTGTCGAATATCCTCTATTTCCTCCACGGTAGGTGGCTTACCAATAAGGTCATCAACTGCAGACCTGGCTATGCCAAACCCAGACCAAATAATGAATAGTGCTACCCCCAGCCCAGCCCAGCCATCGACTTGACTATAGCCAAATTTCCCCGATATCATCGCCACAGTGACAAGCAATGATGATATGGCATCTGTACGGTGGTGCCAGGCATCAGCATGCAATGTGCCTGATGCAATTCTC
>CAJXWT010000078.1 GCA_913062595.1 uncultured Fidelibacterota bacterium | reverse complement strand
GGTAGGATCATGCATGGCGCCGGTCGTGAAGATATTACAACCACGTTGAATAATTGCTATGTGGTGGCCATCAAAGATGATGCCATCAATGAAATATACAATACCGTAACTAGCGAAGCGTTGACCTATAAGTACGGTGGCGGTTGCGGCCATGATCTTTCGGTCCTGCGACCTTCGGGCGACCCTATCAATGGTACCGGTGGTGAATCCTGCGGCCCTACTGGTTTTATGAATCTTTTTTCTGAAAATACCAATACCATCGCTCAACACGGGCGGCGGGGAGCCAATATGCAGACCCTCCGTGTGGATCATCCCGATATTGAAAAATTTATTGGTATCAAGACCGGCGATATCCATATGGTCAAATATTCCAACATTTCGGTGCTTTTGACCCATGACTTTATGAAAGCAGTTGAAGAAGATACGAACTTCGACCTCCACTGGGATGGTAAGACCTATAAAACTATCCGGGCGCGTAACTTGTGGGAACAAATTATTACCAATGCACACGCCAGCGCAGAACCCGGTTTGCTTTTCTGGGATACAATGAAGGATTACCACAACGCTGAATATTGCAGTCCCTTGGTCTCAACCAATCCCTGCGCTGAACAACCTTTGCCCGATGGCGGTTGTTGTAACCTGGGTGCGGTGAACCTGGAACGGTTTGTTGATGATAGTAGCAATTTTATGATCGATGAATTCAAGGAAACAATATCCGTTGCAACCCGCTTCCTTGATAATGTCGTGGACTATAATGTTGATCGTCACGCACTGGAAGTTCAGAAAGATAACGCCATAAACGACCGCAGGATCGGACTTGGAATATTGGGTCTGGGTGATATGTTATTGAAAATGGGCATTAAATATGATAGTGAAGATGCCCTTCAGACTACTAATCAGATCATGAAAATTTTTCGTGACACTGCTTATGAAACCAGTGTCGAACTTGCTCAGGAAAAGGGGCAGTACCCGAAGTTTGACTGGCCGGGTTTTAGCAAAAGCAAATTTGTTAAAAATCTACCGAAAGCCATGCGGGATAAGATCCGCCAAGGTGGTATCCGTAATTCAACAGTCACAACTGTTGCTCCAACCGGTAGCGGTGCCATTGTTGCTCGTGTTACTTCAGGCGTGGAGCCCATATTCGCCACAAGTTACATACGACGGGTGAAGAAAAATGATGGTTATGGTAAAGATTTTAGTGAATACAAGGTGTATCACCCCACAATCAAGAAACTTTTTGGTACCGATGAGCAGCTCCCGGATCACGTTGTCACGGCGCATAATATCGATCCATTCTTTCGTGTTAACATGCAGGGTGTCATTCAAAAATATATCGATAGTTCCATTTCTTCCACAGTAAATCTAGCTGATGATATTACCGTAGAAACAGTAGCTGAAATTTACATGACTGCCTATAAATCCGGCTTAAAGGGTATTACCATCTACAGAGAAGGGTCAAGGGAAGGTATCCTTGTGACTAAGAAAAAGGAAGACGATAGTGACACTGCGGCCGTCGCTAATGAAAAAGAAGATGTCGGCTCGAAAGTAACACCTACCCCACGGGGTCGTCCGGTGATCACGAATGGTGTAACCAGGCGCATACGTACAGGGGAAGGTTCCCTATATATCACCATTAACGAAGATCAAGAAGGTTTATGTGAAGTATTCACTACCATTGGAAAGGCAGGCGGTAACGCTGCTGCACAATCAGAGGCAATAAGCCGTTTAATATCCTTAGCATTACGGTCTGGGGTTAATCCAAATTCAGTCGTACGCCAATTAAAAGGTATTTCTGGCCCTAATCCTACCTGGGAAGATGGACGTCTAATATTATCTACCCCAGACGCCATTGGAAAAGCGTTGGATGATTATCTACGGGAAAGAGAACAACAACGAAGTGCAAACGGAGACCTTCAGAAAGATCAAAAACCACTGATAACCATGGCACCAGCCGCCGAGGAAATCGAAGTAGGTGTTTGCGAAGAAGGTAGTCCTTATAACTGCAGTAATATAGTCAATGAAAATGGTTGCATGGTTTGCCGACAATGTGGTTGGTCTCAATGCGACTAAATAATGTTAAATAATCCTGATTAGAAAAGCCCCTTTCGAGAGAGGCTTTTCTAATAGAATAATCTTCAGTCGACTAAACTTCCATTATTTCTTTTTCTTTGTTTTCCATCATTTCATTCAGCGTTTTTACATGTCCATCTGTAATATCCTGAATCTCTGTTTCGGAGCGTTTAATCTCATCCTCAGACAAATGCTCATCCTTTTGTAGACCTCTAATATGGTGGATCGCATCCCGGCGTACATTTCTCACTGCGATTCTACCTTCCTCAGCTAATTGATGAACATATTTCGTCAAGTCTCTGCGCCGTTCTTCAGATAAAGGTGGAATCGGGATCAGAATCACCTCACCGTTATTATTCGGGGTCAACCCAAGATTACTTTCCATGATTACTTTTTCGACATCGGGCATCACTGATTTGTCAAATGGGTGAATTGTAATCAGCCGTGGCTCAGGAACTGAAATTGTAGAAAGCTGGTTCAGTGGCGTTAAAGTACCGTAATAGGATATTTTAAGCGTTTCCACCAATTCAGGATTAGCTCTTCCCGTTCGGACCTTATTCATTTCCATTCGGGTATGATTGACTGCTTGATCCATGCGGTGAATCAAATCGTCAGTTATATCCTTGATCATGGGTTTAATCCCCCACTAAAGTTCCAATCGGTTCACCAAGAATCAGCTTTTTCAGATCCCCACTGCGATTAATATTAAATACTTTGATTGGTAATGAATTTTCCTTGCACAGTGATATGGCTGTCATGTCCATAATCCGCAATTCTTTCTGTATTACTTCTGTATACGAAACCCGATCATATTTGACTGCATCAGAATGTACGACCGGGTCTTTATCATATACACCATCAACTTTTGTACCTTTGATCAATACTTCCGCACCCAATTCAGTTGCCCGCAATGCCGCAGCTGTATCAGTCGTGAAGTACGGGTTTCCCGTACCGCCTGCTACAACAACAATCCGGCCCTTTTCCAAATGTCTGATAGCGCGGCGGCGAATATAGGGTTCAGCTATTTGTGCCACGGTAATTGCTGATAATGTTCGGGTTACAGATCCTAAATTCTCAAGAGCATCTTGTACACAAACCGCATTCATAATCGTTGCCAGCATACCAAGATAATCACCCGTGACGCGTTGCATACCCCTCGCGGCAGCTTGCATACCTCTGAATATATTCCCTGCACCAATAACCAGACCAATATCAATGCCCAAATCGTGAATTGATTTTACTTCTACAGCTAACTGTGTGACTTTTGCGTGATCAATCCCAAAACCTTCTTCACCGGCCAGCACTTCTCCCGATAATTTGAGAAGAACCCGCTGGTAAGCCGTTTCGGGCATTAGGAATTATTGTTGGCCGTTATTGGATTCGCCAACTGCGTAACGGATATAACGTCCTAAAGAAATATTCTCACCCAGAGTGGCGATAGATTCTGTGATAAGATCCTTCACTATTTTGTCTGGATCTTTAATGAAGGGTTGTTCAAGCAAACAAGTTTCTTGGAAATATTTATCCATTTTACCAACAACAATTTTTTCAATCACTTTATCCGGTTTTTTCGAATTTTTAGCCTGTTCAGTATAGATATCTTGCTCAGATTTTACCAATTCTTCAGGCACTTGTTCACGACTAACAGACACAGGGTTTGTTGCCGCAATTTGAATAGCCAGATTATGAACCAATTCCTTAAACCTGTCCGTTTTTGCCACAAAATCTGTCTCGCAGTTCACTTCCACGAGAACGCCCAGCCTTCCACCGTGGTGTATATAGGAATAGACCAATCCTTCTTGCGCAGAACGTGTACCTTTTTTCTCTGCCTTGGCCACACCTGCTTTACGTAATGCTTCGACCGCCTTTTCAAGGTTGCCATCAGTATCCACCAGGGCCCGTTTACAGTCCATCATTCCTGCTCCTGTTTTATCTCGCAATTCTTTTACAATCTTAGCATCAATACTCATTAATTACTCTCAGATTTGTGTTCTTCTTCTGGTTCTTCTATATCATCTTGTGGTTCATCTACCACTACTTCATTGGGTAAATCTTTATCCGCATCTTTCGTGCTTTCTTCCACGATAATTTCTCCTCCTGAACCTTCACTTTCATCCCCAATTTCTTGCACCGCTGCAGTATTACCCGCCACCTCTACTTCCTTATCTACAGCGTCAACCCTCACTGCTGTTTCGATTACTATTTCACCTTCTCCATTATCCTCTGTTTTATCAACTTCTTTCACTTGTGCCGATAGGATAGTATCGGCCAAAGCTGAAATAATCAATTGAATTGTACGAATAGAATCATCGTTAGCCGGTATCGCATGGCTCACGATTGTGGGGTCAGTATTGGTATCAACAATAGCAATAACTGGTATTTCTAGTCTCAAGGCCTCTTGCACTGCGGTTGATTCATAATTGGCGTCTACAATAATTACTACATCAGGAACACGACGCATGTCCTTGATTCCCCGGTGTTGATCAGCAAGCTTGACCCGCTCACGATTGAGTTTTTGAACCTCTTTTTTTGTTAAATTTTCATAAATTTTTGAGCCTTCTTTATCAAGTAATTGTAAACGTTTAATACTTTTCTTGATTGTCGAGAAATTGGTCAGTGTTCCGCCTAGCCACCGTTCAACAACATAGAACATTCCACAGCGGTCTGCTTCCTGTTGCACGATATCTTTGGCTTGTTTCTTGGTGCCGACAAAGAGTACTTCACCATTTTTCTTTACAATGCCGCTTAAAAAATCCTGTGCTTTCTTTAATCCGGCGAGTGTTTCTTCCAAATTGATAATATGAATCCCATTTTTCTCCATCAGTATAAACGGTTCATAAGAAGGATGCCATTTTCTGGTTACATGCCCAAAATGGGCACCAGTACTAAGTAAATTTTCGAAATTAACTTCAGACATAAAATGTTAACGTTTGGAAAACTGGAATCGTTTACGCGCACCGGGCTGACCATATTTTTTTCTTTCCACTCTGCGTGCGTCTCTTTTTAAATATCCCGCTGCCTTCAGCACCGGCCGGTAATCAGCATTATCCTGTAATAATGCTCTGGCTATACCTAAACGGATAGCTCCTGCCTGGCCAGTAAGACCACCGCCTTTTACGTTTATATTAAAGTCATATGCATCAACTTTGTCAATTGCATCCAAAGGTTCCAAAACTACATTAGCTAAAGATCCACGGCATAGGTATTCCCTGAAATCCCGACCATTTATTTTGATCTTCCCTTTCCCAGAAGAAAGGTAGACTCTAGCAACTGCTGCTTTTCGCCGGCCGGTACCGTTTTCTGTGGTTTCTGGCATTAATTATATATCCAGTATCGTAGGATTCTGTGCTGCATGAGGGTGATCTGATCCAGCATATATGCGCAGATGGGTCATCATCTTGCGACCCAACCTGTTTTTCGGCAGCATGCCCTTTATTGCCGATTCCAAAATCCGTTTCGGATGGGTGCGACGCACTTGTTGAACATCCACAAAAGAAGTTGCCCCAGGGTACCCTGAGTGACTGAAATAGGTTTTATCTTTCTCTTTCGATCCGGTGAGTTTGATCTTTTCTGCATTGATTATAACAATACAGTCACCCATATCCATATGCGGCGTATAAGTTGGTTTGTGCTTGCCTTTAAGAAGTTGGGCAATTTTGGAAGCAAATCTCCCCAAAATTTTTCCTTCCGCATCGGTAAGAATCCAATTTTTCTCTATTTCTGACTGTTTTATCGAAAATGTTTTCATCGTTTTTCACTTCGAATAAAGCCGCTGAAAATAGCCTTATACCTTCACGTTTGTCAATAGATAATAACCCTGTAATACTTAGGGTTTATTGGGTTATTTAAGATCAGCTATGGACCCCTTACTAATCGTAAAGCGAACCTTTCCTTTTAGCTTTTCACCGATAAAGGGCGTGTTACGGGATTTGGAATAGATATTTTGTTCTTTGAATATCCATTCTTGATCGGGATCGATAATCGTCAGTTCAGCAGCACAGCCTATTGTAAATAGATCCTCTTCAAAGCCCATGACACGCCTCGGGTTTACAGTTAATAATTTCAATAATTCTTTCAGCGGCATGTCCAAAACTTTATTCACAGCACCAAAACAGCTTTCTAAACCGATCATACCAAACGGTGCTAATTCAAAAGTAGCTTCTTTTTCCTCGATTGTATGGGGTGCATGATCTGTGGCAATACAATCGAAAGTGCCATCCTTTACCGCTTTGATCAATTCCTTGCGATCATTCTCAGCGCGGATCGGTGGTGCAACTTTAAAGTTTGTATTGTATTCTAAAAGTGCTTGATCATTAAAGAACAAATGGTGCGGTGTTACTTCTGCAGTAATATTTGAATTTAATTTTTTCATTCTGCGGATGTTCGCAGCTCCACTGGCAGAAGTAACATGGGGTACATGAAGTTTTGTCTGAATCATGTTCGCCAATTCAAGATCCCGTTGAATCATTATTGCCTCTGCCAGGGATGGATTTCCGGCTAAACCGAGGCGTGTGGAAATCTCTCCTTCATGCATTAGACCATTATTGCGTAAACATTCATCTTCCGCATGATTAATAACCGGTTTGTCAAACATAGAAGTGTATTCCAAAGCCAACCGCATAACCTGTGCATCAGATATAGGCAGACCGTCGTCACTTAAAGCGACAGCCCCCTCGGAAATGATTGCTTGAACTTCAGTTAATTCTTTGCCTTTTTGTCCTTTTGTTACCGCTCCAATGGGGTGAATATGCACTGGACATTCTTCTGCCTTTTCAACAACAAAACGTATTGATTCAGGTGAATCTAAAGGGGGTGACGTATTCGGCATTATACATACACGCGTAAAACCACCCGCTAATGCTGCTCGAGAACCAGTTTGCAATGTTTCCTTGTCTTCACGTCCCGGTTCACGGAAGTGGACATGTACATCACAAAATCCATGGGTGATTACAAGGCCGGAGCAATCGATCATGGTCTCACCTTTCGCACCACCAGCAGAACCAACCGATTTAATTTTATTATGCTCAATTACAACATTACCCTTCGTAGACCTTCCAGATAACGGATCCAGAATTGTACCCCCTTGCAGCACAAGTTTCTTTGGTAGTTTTTTCAAATTCATTTATTACTCAATTATTTTCTGGTTTTCCGCCTAGCAACAAATATAAAATGGCCATACGGGAAGCAACTCCATTGAGAACCTGATCCAGAATTATTGCTTCTTTACCATCTGCAACAGAACTATCGATTTCAACACCACGATTCATTGGGCCAGGATGCATGATCACGATCTCTTTTTTATGTTTTTTCAAGCGTTCTGAAGTAATACCAAATAGGTTGCGGTATTCACGCACTGAAGGAAAAAACCCGCGATCCATACGTTCCAGTTGGATACGCAACACATTAACGGCATCAGCCCAGTCCAAAACTTCATCAAGATCATGGGTTACTCGAACATCGAAGCTGTCTATGTGGTGTGGAATTAAAGTAGTTGGCCCACAAAGCATAACATCTGCACCTAACTTTTTCAAACCATAGATATTGCTCCGAGCCACTCGACTGTGCGCTATATCCCCGATAATTCCGATTCTTAGACCCTTTACTTTCCCAAATCGTTCCTGAAGACTGGTCATATCCAAGATAGCTTGTGTAGGATGTTCGTGGGTACCATCTCCAGCATTAATTACCACCGCATCTACATATTTTGTCAAATGCAATGAAGCTCCTGGATCAGGGTGGCGCATAACGACAGCATCAATTTTCATCGCCTCGATATTTTGAACCGTATCTTTGAAACTTTCACCCTTTTTCAAACTGCTCGAAGATGCCGAGAAATTCACTGTATCAGCGCTAAGGCGTTTTTGAGCTAATTCAAAACTGATTCGTGTGCGTGTGGAATTCTCAAAAAATAGATTTACAATCGTTTTCCCTTGCAGAGATGGCACTTTCTTGATCGGTCGATCAAGTACCTCTCGAAAGCTGAAAGCTGTATCAATAATACTAACTATATCTTCAGCTGGGTAATGTTCAAGTCCTAGTAGGTGTTTTTCCTGCATTGTTTATTTCCCCTGATCGTATTTCAAGAGCAGCACGGCATCTTTATTATCCACTTCTTTTAATCGAACAGCTACATGTTCGCCCTCATGGGTAGGAATATTCTTTCCAACAAAATCTGCTCTAATAGGCATTTCCCTGTGTCCTCTATCCACCAATACAGCCAACTGAATAGCCTTTGGTCGTCCGAATGCATTCAATGCATCTATAGCTGCCCGGATTGTCCTGCCGGTAAAAAGAACGTCATCTACCAAAACAACAACTTTATCATCTATGGTAAATGGGATATCTGTGCCCTTTACTTGTGGCACCACTAATCGATTCCTGAAGTCATCACGGTGAAAGGTAATATCCAGCGAGCCTAAGACTATCTCCGTACCAGAAAATTCGGAAATTTGGGAATGTATTCTTTTAGATAGAGGTTCACCGCGTGTTTGAATCCCGATCAGCGCCAAATTATCTGGGTTATGGTTTCGTTCCAGAATCTCATGGCTCAATCTGGCGACGATCCTGCTTATGGCAGTTGCATCCAGTAATATGGTTTGTTTTTTTGTCATAGGTTCATCCCTGAAACTAAAAAACCTCTGGGGGGCAGCTTTTCTAGCGCTTTTCAACGCTCTGCACGACCAGAGGCCTCATTACTGCCCTTTTTGCTATCTCTGTAGCTATTTAAAGGGTCAAAAATCACGGCCATATTACACTAGGGAACAGTATCTGCCAAGCAGTTTTTCCAAGTAATTATTAATGTTTATTAAAGCCCGTAACAATGTGGTCTGCAACCTTATCCGGTTCTATTTCAATATCAATGGTAAGATCAATATATTCTTGTCTAAACCATTGTAATTGCCGTCGAGCATATTGGCAGGTTCGCAATATGATTTCTGCTTCGAGGTCTACTTTATTCAACCTACCATCAAGAAAAGCGGCGATTTCTCGATACCCAATGGATTCCATCGGGTGTGTGGCAATAGGATCATTTCCTTTACGAAGACTTTTTATTTCCTCGACCCAACCATTATCGAGCATCTTGGCAGTTCGTTTTGCTATGCGTTTATCTAATTCTTTCCTATCAATAGTAAGTAAAACAGTGAAAAGACTTAATGTCGGTGTACCAAATTTTTCCTGTCTGTTGAAATGTTCTGATGGCGGCTTGCCCGTAACTGTATAGATCTCTAATGCTCTTATCAGCCTTTTTCTATTATTTGGATGGACTTTTACCGCATATTCTGGGTCCAATTCCTGCAATCGGTTTAGTAATCCCTCAGGACCAATTTCTTCATATTCCTGAATAAGTTTTTCTCTTACATCTAGATCGGTCTCGCTCTCAGAAAATATGCCCTTGGAAATAGCTCGATAATACAATCCTGCACCTCCGCATATAATGGGTTCTTTTCCCCTTTCAGAAATATCCTTAACCAGATTCAAGACCAATTTTGCGTATTTCCCAGCTGAGATAGGTGAATCTGGGTCTTTTACGCCGATGAGATGATGAGGTACTGCTGCCAGTTCTTCAATAGTGGGTTGTGCCGTACCAATGGCCATGCCCCTGTATATTTGCCGTGAATCAAGACCGATGATCTCACCATTTACCCTTTTTGCCACGTCGATGGCAACGGTCGTTTTTCCAATCGCCGTGGGACCTACAATAGCTAGAATAGGTTTAGGATTGGGGCGGTTACTATCCATAATAAAATAAAGGTCTAGCTACGTTCAAAACGCTGATCAAGTTCTTCCAGCGATAATTGAACAATAATTGGACGACCATGCGGACAATAATAAGGATGCTTTGTAGCAAAAAGGCGATTTACCAATACCTGCATTTCTTCCATGGTCAATGAATCCCCTGCCTTGACAGCAGCATGGCAGGCAAAAGAAGCAGCCAGATTTTCCATATATGAACTGGACTTTTCTCGATTCGCCACATAATGATCAATTATATCCCTGATCACAGAATTCTCATTGCCCCAGCCCATATCCGATGGAATAGCCTCAAGCAAAATCTTGTTTTGACCATTTTCTTTCATTCGAAATCCCAATTTTTCCAGATATTGTTGGATATCCAATAGGACAGAGTATTCATCTGCAGAAAACTCCAATATTTCAGGAAATAACAGTGTCTGCGCCGATAAGGGTGTCGAATCAAACGCAAGCAGCGCATCTTCAAATAATACTCGCTCGTGCGCCACATGCTGATCAATTATCACCAGACCACTAATGATCTGACTGATGATGTATTTGTCATGCACCTGCCACATGTTGCTACCTTCAATCGCAGTGGCTTCTTCTTTTTGATCTGCCAAGTTGCTGACATATTCTTTCGCACGTTGCAGATCAGCACCACTTTCCGATTGCTTGGCGGGCGTGAACCATAGTGGCTCCTGGCGTTGATTTGGATCAATTTCTTTTCCAAATGTTACCATTTGTCCAACATGCTGTTCAAATGATGGAATTGTTGCCAAAATACTAGCCAGCGCTTCTCTTACTGCTGATTTTACCACATGATAAATGCGCCATTCATCGGTAAAGCGTACTTCGATCTTTCTCGGATGTACATTTACATCCAATTGGTCAGGAGGCAACACTAGATTCAACAATGAAAAAGGGTATTCACCTCTTTTTACTAGGGATTCATAGGCTGCATAAACTGCCGAATTGAGAAGCCGATTTTGAATAAATCTGCGGTTAACAAAAAGATACTGCTCTCCTGGCCGTCCCCGTACGAGATTCAGTGTGCCGACAAATCCAGATATATTGTAATCACCTTTTATCATATTTACTGGCAGTAATTGATCCCGATAAGAAGGGTCTGTTAACGCTATAATTCTTTCTTCAAGACTTTCTGGCGTTAGATTCAATATAGTTTTATCATTATGCA
>CAJXWT010000077.1 GCA_913062595.1 uncultured Fidelibacterota bacterium | reverse complement strand
CTATATCAACGGATTACAATTATTCAATGCTCAGACATACCAAAGAAACAATCAAAAAACCCATGATAAAAAATGCCTAAAATGCTACTAAAAGTAGTGATAATTCCAAAGGAGGAAAATGTTAAATGATCCAAGATTGAGTAGAAACAATGTTCGTGTCCATAGGCGTGACAACTATGAGAAACGCCCTGTGCTCTCAGCTACCGTTCACCCTGACCTCAAGCGCACCCTTGTGGCCATGTCAAAGCGTACCGGCATGAGCGTAAGTCAGGTAACTGATGAGGTCCTGTACACCGGACTGATTGAGATGCAGGAGATGGACGAACTTTAGGAGTGAGGGGGGGGTGAGGCTCTGCATACAGACCCCCCGGGGCGCTCGCTTGTACCTCCCCATAAGATACTTAAAGTAGTTAGTCGCATTTATGCCTGAAGATGTTAAGTTTTTTCGTACAGGTCAGGACTAATATTCAACATTCCCATATTGCTCAGGTGAAATCGTAACCAATCTTTCGCAGAGAAAGCACTCGGAATAAGTTGTATGCTGGCCTCAATGTCGTAACCAGGACTTTTGAGAGCACCACCTGCCTCAAAAAACTCGCACATGTTATGCAAACACCCTAAAAAGAGTCTGCGAAAGAACTTGGGCATCGCCAGCTTTCCTACTGTCTTTTGGTTTGTCACTTCCTCCATTGCTGATGCAAGATCGTGGACGCTTCCCTCCCAAGTTGCCAGTTCGGTAGTCATGCCATTGAACTGGTTGGGGTCACTGAAATGTTTGGCCGCAACCCGTCCAATGTCGTAGGTACTGCACCACTTTAAGCTGGCTTCCGTCAAACGTTCCATGGGCACCTCCAGATTCGTAAAACAGGAGTATACCCGCTGGCCGAATCAAGAGTTGCACATAATTTGCTTTACAAAATTTATAAATTTGGAGGTCAATCTGGGTTTGGCTGATTTAAATTTTTTGTAACCTGACCTTATTGTTTGAAACCATTTTACATTAACGAGTAGTACTTCAGATATCTTATAATGCAGTATATTCAAGATAATGTGAAAAAAATATTTGTATATTTAATTGTGATGATGCTTATTGGTTGTTCGAATGGGAATAAGAACCAAATCCAAGTCCATACTTCCATTCATGAATTAAGTGTCAATAAAGAATCTGATGGTTATACCAATAAACCCTCGAAATCGTCTGGTTATGGATTAAGATATATTCTTCAGAATCAATGGGGTGTTGGATTTTATTCTAACGAAACAACACGAACCCAAAGTGTTGACAAATTGTCAAAAGAGATTTACGACATAGAAAAAAATAACGTTGTGGATGTGTCTTATACCTTTGGAACAAAGAATCTGGATTATTATTTGAGTTTGGGATACGGCTTGGTTATTTCAGGATCCAGAACTTTGGACTACTCTCAGATAACAGGCCTCAGTGCAGAAATACACAAAAGACCCAAACTGTCGGAAGAGGTGCTTACGTTGTCTACTGCAAAAAGGGGAGGGACTTCAACGATGTATGATTTTGGATATCAGTTCGGGTCGTCTGGCATTGCATTGAATTTTGGCTATAGAAAACAAAATGCAAAATATGATCAACCGGCAAATTCTATATCAACTTCAAATTTCACTACAGGTTACAATTCTCAATACCTTATTGGGTTATCATTAATTTATTAAAATAGATATGAAAAAATACAATAAATTATATTATCCGATTTTATTGTGTATAAGCTTTTTGTACATCTATGGGACACATGTGAATCGAAAAAACAATCATTTTTATGAAATCAAACATGATGAAATAGTTCATAACATTTTGAACAATGAAAATTTTGATAAGGAATACAAAATAAAAGCAATTCGATCACTCAAGTATTATAATAAAAAATATCAAAATAGATTGATTGCTAAACTTCATGGAACATATAAACGAAAAAATAAAAATATATACGCACCAGATAAGCCTACAAATCCTGATGAAGCAAGTAAGTATTTCCACGATCAGAGAAAAGATAATTATGGAGAAACACATTTTGAAAAGTATGTAGAATACAGAGATTATTTCAGAGATAAAACAACAATAGAAGGAATAGTAAAACCGATTGATCCTAGAAATGCTAAAAGAACTACTGTGAGAACAGATGATCCCTGTAAAGCTTCTAATGCAGGTTTTACAATGACAAAGCTTAATGATTCACGTGATATCGCTACAACATGGAAGGGTGATGGGTTTATAAGTTCCATAGTTGTTCATCCATCGGATGAAAGTATAGTTTATGTTACTTCTTCGGCATGGGGGGATACGAAAGTTTGGAAATCAACTGACTGTGGAGATACTTGGAGTAACCTCGACAATGGAAATATTCCTGATATTCCTGTTAATCATATTTTCATAGACCCATATGACTCAAATAGACTTTACCTCGCAACCGATCTTGGAGTCATGTATTCAGGTAATGATGGAAAAAGCTGGGCCTCAATAAATACAAATGGGATGGCCAATGTCATTACTGAACGTTTTGATTATGATGTTGTCAATAGGTTTTTATATGCTTTTACCTATGGTAGAGGTGTTTTTGCAATTAAATTACCATAAAATAAAATGAAAATAATAATCATACTTTTAGTATTTGGCTTAATATTTGGTTGTGCAAATGATGAAGAATGGCAGGAGGAATACGATTCTGCTGCACCTACATATGAATCTTTATATAACAGTTCTGTGACAAAAACTAATTGGACACATATGGGGCCACTTAATGTTGGTGGCCGGACTAGATCGCTTTTGATACAAGGGGATTCTGCATCTAGCATTCACACCCTCTATGCAGGTGGGGTTACAGGTGGAGTTTTCAAGTCTACGGATGGAGGTGAATCATGGAAAGCCCTCAATGATTTGATGCCGAATATTAATGTCAATACCCTGGCTCAAGATCCAAAAAATAATAATGTAATCTATGCAGGTACTGGTGAAAGGTATGGAGGTTTTAAAGGTGCTGGAATCTTTAAAACAGAAGATGCTGGAGCAAATTGGACAGCGTTGGATAATAGTAGTGATATATGGTTTGTCAATAAAATTGTTGTAAGTCCGAATAACTCTGATGTGATATATGCTGCAACGTCTGGTATAGGAAGTGCGGGGCTAAAAAAAAGTGTGGATAAAGGTATAACATGGACCAACATTCATTCAGATTATTCAGTTGATGTAGCGGTAGTAAATAAAGATGGTACTGATTATGTCTATGGATATTCAGAGTGGAAAGGATTGATTGTGAGTTTTGATGGAGGTGCTAATTTTACACATAAAGTTGGTTCTTCTTCAATTTTACTTTATGATTACACAACTCCCAACTATTCAAGGGGATCGATTGCATTTTCTAAATCTACTCCCTCGAGAGGGTATTTACTTGTTTCAAATGCGGCCGGTCAACTTTATGGTATCTGGAAAACTTCGGATTATGGAGCAAATTGGACCAAAACGATTTCTCAGGATAATGACACTACAAAAACGGATAGCTGGTTGTTGAGTGATGCCACAGATGTATTTGACCATAATGGAAACGGAAAAAACTGTTTTGGAGGTACCATTGATCTCAATGATCTCAGGTCTCAAGGTAATTATGATCAGTATATAACTGTAGATCCAGCTGATGCGGATGTTGTCTGGGTTGGAGGTATAGAATTATTCCGTTCTGACAGTGCTGCTGCTTCAGGTAGTTTTAACAAAGCAAGTGTATGGTATGGTAGCGAAGGCAGTTACGTGCACGCCGATCAGCATTACATCGCTTTTAGTCCAACCTATGGTAGAGATATGCCAGGTTATGGAGGTACGGACAAAAGAGCGTATTTTACCAATGATGGCGGTGTTTTTGTGTCGACCAATTCAAAAACTGGAACAACAGCAAACCCATGTGAATACTCTTCGATTGGAGTGGAATATAAAGAGATTGTGAAAGGGTACGGAACGACACAATATTACCATGGTGCGGTTTCAAAAGATGGGAAATATGTAGTAGGCGGATTGCAAGATCAAGGAGTTACTTTGTATCATGGTTCTCCAGATAATTGGACAACCATTGCTGGTGGGGATGGTGCTTATAATGCCATCGATCCTGATAATTCCAGCATTATGTATTCTTCTTATGTATATATTTCAATTAGGAGGCATTACATAACGGTCGATAATGAAACAACCGGTGCTATATCGAATTATTCTGGTGGAATTTCATCCGGAATTGATACCAGTACCTATGGTAAAGGTGCATTCATCAATCCCTTTATCCTTGACCCCAATAACTCTTCTAAAATGTACACTGCAAATAAAGCACTTTGGCGGTCGGATAATGTGAAAGCTGCTTCGACATCCGATGTAACATGGACTAATCTTGGAACTTTTGACGGTTCAAACAGTGGATTTGAGATTACAATCGCCCCGAGTAATTCAAAAGTGATGTATGTAGGAGTGGGGTCTTATAATACTAGCTTTTATAGGATTCTCAATCCTGCAGATGGGCCTTAGTGGTGACAGAATGATTTACTTCAGTTGGTTTCTCCACCAAGTTCATTTATAAAGGATAACATTCTGTCATGTTCAAGAGATAGCTTAACCGGCACCTCTTCAAACGATTTGCTACAGCTACCGCAGAAGCCGTGCAATACATTGATGCCTACAAAGAAACAATTCGAACACTTGCCAAGGTGCGCATTATCGGCTATCCCTTCTTAGGTGCAGCATGTCTTTTCAAGACATCCTTGAGGTGGTTTGTAAAAAACTCATCTACTCCTTTGGAATTTAGATGATCAGTATCGTAAAAAAACTCCTTCTCGTTGTTTAAGAGGGAAAAATCATAGAAAGGTATCTTCTCCTCCATTAACACCTTCTGGATTTTTCTGTTAAACTCATTTTCCTGAGGAAGCATCTCATAAATGTGCGTTGGTATGGGGGTTTTGATTACTATCACCCCAATATTATTCATCTTAATGGTTTCGATCCAATCCATAAATATCGCCATGTACGTACCAAAAAGAGCATCGCTTTTCTCGCTTCCGTAGAGATATTTAATTCGCTGTTTGTCTCTTGGCTTAAAAAACCGGTATTTTTTACCAAATTTTTTTTCTCCGTCAAACGTTTCGGGTTCAAGGCGCGAATGGTTGTTGATTTTTGAAAAACCTGTGATGTAATCAAGCGGCACCTTTTTGTTTATTCCTTTTTCAAAGGAATAATCCAGAAGCATCCTAGCCAGGGTGAGATCGAAAGGAGCCCATTGCAATAATTTCACATCTTCTAATCGTTCTTCGTTCCATTTTTTTGAAGAAAGTGCGAAAGTATCTAACACATAGAGTACATTTTTTGTCTGGTGGTATTTCAGGAAATATTCAAAGACAAGAATGTTAGGGATGATTCCATGGCCCGGGCCCGCAAGATTGATGATCCTGGTTCCCGTCAACCCTTCAAGAGTGGCATTCATATCCTCGAAACCGAATGGCAGGGCATGGGACGCGCCAAGGATGACATAATCAAAGCCGCTTTGTTTCGTTGTCTTGACTTTGTGAAACGAGTTAAGGCGGCCATTCTTGTAAGCCAGCCTATCCGCCGTATAGTAAACGCCTCCGTATAAAATAAGCCCGATCACGATAAACAACACGCATTTTTGTATACGAGTCATCAATTTTTCCACCATCCGGTTGTAAAAGAGTTAAAACTGCATGTAAATGAATTCGGTCGCCTGCCACTGTCCCAGCAGGAGCATGGAAAAGATCAGCGCATAGTACACTGTCCACCGCACCAGTTTTGGCCCCGCGTTCAGCCATTCCCACACTGATCTGCGCTCGTCCAGAATCTCCACCGCAATCAAGAAAACGATAAGCGCCAACGCCGTGAAGTGCTCCTGGGTGAATGGATACCGTGGGAGATATTGGGGCAGGCTTCCCAGGCTCAGCGAGATGCGTTTGATTATGATCCAGGCCTCTTCGGTGGAGTTCGCCCTGAAGAAGATCCAGGAAAAGGTGATCAGGTGAAAGGTAAACAGAACTCGGCAGACGTGCCAGGCGCTACTGTCTCGGATCATCGGCCAACGGTCTCCGGCTTTACGCCACAAACCGGCGGTACCAACCCCGACCCATTGGTAAAGGCCGTTCAACGCCCCCCACACCAGAAATGACCAGCCGACACCATAGCCGAGCCCGCCGTGCCAGAGGCCGCTCACGACGAAAACGGTCATCAGATTGAAATATTGCCTCGTCCGGCCGGCCCTGCTCCCCCCCAGTGGAAAGTAAAGGTAGTCCCGAAACCAACTGCCCAGAGAAATATGCCACCGTTTGCCCCAGAATTCTGCCGTCGAAACGGCCAGGTAGGATCTCCTGAAATTCTCCTTAAGATCAATACCGAACAACTTCGAAACGCCTAAGGCGATATCGGTGTATCCGGAAAAATCGCAATATATCTGAAAGGCGAAGAAATAAGTGCCAATGATTAGGGCGATGGGGGGGGTGTATAGTGGATTGGAGAAGGACTTGTCCACCAGGTCCACCAGATTTTCCGCAATGACAACCTTCTTAAACATGCCCCACAAGATCAGCTGGAGTCCCTGGGTGATCTTATGCTCTTCGAACCGAACCGTCCTTGCCATTTGGGGCAGAAAGTAACGCGCCCTTTCGATCGGTCCGGCGAACAACTTGGGGAAAAATGCCACATACACTGCGAATTTGCCGGGATGACGGGCAAGATCCATTCTGCCGGCATATAGGTCAACCAGGTAGGTCACCACGGAAAAAGTGAAGAAAGACAATCCGACCGGGTTTGGAAGGTCAAGCCGGGGAAGAAAAGATTCCACTGTGGTGGTCCCGGATTTGATCAGGAGAGGATCGAGTTGCGCCGCCAGAAAATCGTAATACTTAACGAAGATCAAAATGCCAAGGTTGATGAAGAGCCCTGCGATGAGGAACCCGGTTTTGGTCGTCTTTTTCCCGGCTCGGGCGATCCCCAGACCGCAGAGGTAGGCTGAAATGGTAGCAACGATTAGATATATGGCATTTCTCGGCTCCCAGGAGATGTAGAAATAATAACTCGCCACCAGAAGCCAAAACCATCGGTATCTACTTGGCAGGACATAAAAGAAGATAAGAACAATCCCAAGGAATAAAAAGAAATTTAAGGAATTAAACAGCATGGCCGTCTGCTCCGGACTATCATCCCAAATCCTGAGTCTTTAATATGATTACCTAAATTGAGCAATTCAAAACAGAAAAGATCCCATTCTTTGGAATAAAGTGTTATATTTCAGTGTGTAACGCCTAAATTACCACGAAATGTAACACCACCCGACAGGTAGAGAGCTTTATGAAAAATAATAACAGATTCCATGTTAAAAACAAGCAGAGTATCAAGGCTATTGAATCCACTGATGAACGTATAACCGGTCGTGCTGGATTGGCCTTGTTTTCCCGGTATCTATGCAGTAATCAACTCATGACGATCGTTGAACTAAAGTTCGGTTCGATGCGAAAAAATAAAAAGGGTATTCCAGTCACTGATCTTTTTATCCAGTTACTCTGTTTTTTTGGACGGCACCAGCCGTCATATTTCCTGGTTTGATCATCTCAAACGATCTGGATGTACCAAACCAAAATATCCTTGTCCTGTAACACCACCTGTCCGAGGTTGTGGCAATTCTGACAATCTTCCAGTACAACCAGCCGCCCATCGTAGGGCAGAACATCGCAGGTGATCTCGTTGACATCCAGCGGCAGTTCGTCTTTCGGAACTGGCATCCTCTGCCCCAAGTGTACGGCCAGGGTTCTCACCTTTTAAAGTTAGCTTGCCGTCAGCGAAAAACTCTTGCCATACCTCCTCGGTTCTTTTGGCGGTCACGAGGGTCAATACATCATTTCTGTTCAGTGAGGTCAATATCTAACATTCGCCTTCAGCGTCCATTCGAATTCCTCTTGAACGGAGTCAACCCTTTCGGGTAGGTAAATAATACCATCATAACAACCATCAAATATATCTTTTTCATTGCGGTTCACTTTCCCCATTGGGCCACTGAAAGATATTTATCGATGATGCATACTGACGATCCCACCTTTTTGGATAGTTATTCGGGATCGTTGAGGAAATCGATCCAGCCCAATGGCTGGTAAGGATTGTTACAGGCTAAATGAAACAGCAATGGCAGGAAATCAAATGCTTCAGAACCAGCAGGGCTTCCCACTCCGAACCGTCATTCCATATCATTGTCGTTAATACGACATAAATGATTCTAGAAGGGCCTCCGGAATGGCTTCTTCTGAAACAGGCATATTGATCGAAAGGTAGGTAACAATTAATTGACTATCCTTTTCATCCAATTCAATTTCGTTATGGGAACGCGCCCCAATTTGGATATACCAAGCCGTAAGATCTTTTTCCTGTAACACCACCTGTCCGAGGCCGTGGCAATTCTGACATACTTTGAGCACAACCATCTGCCCATCGTAGGGCAGAACATCGCAGGTTAACTCCTTGACATTCGGCGGTAGTTTATTTTTCGGAACCGGCATTTGCAGGGCCAGATAAGCGGCCAGTGTTTTCACCTGTTCTTCGGTAAGCTCTGTGTCGGCAAAAAACTTTTCCCATTCCTCCTCGGTTTTATTGGTCGTCGCGAGGGTCAATAAATCACTTCTGTTCAGTGACGTTAAAATCTGACAGCCGCCTTCCGGCATCCATTCGTATCCCTCAAATCCCTCTGCCAGTCCTCCTGCAAGAAAAAGAAATAACGCTAATATAACAATCAAATTTATCTTCTTCATAACGGTTATTCTTCCTTCTCTTGGATCGTCAAAAATCGATTTACGGACAACATTGATAATTCTCAAAAATTGATCCAAGTAATTTGCTAATCGGAATAAGGCCGTGGCCAGGATATAAAAAGAATCGATTATGAGGAATAATGAAGCGCAGAAGAATTATAACACGGCAGAGTTCAACCCCCCGAGGTATGGATATAGTTGGGCCTGCCGCTGATCAGAATTCCATCTCCCTGTCCGCTGATATCGCCGTGGCATCAATTGGATGGTTCAAGGTTGCGGAGGTTCCCATTGGCTCTCCGGAATAAGCTCATCCGGGACAGGATTATTAATCCAAAGGTAATAGGCCATTGCTTCCTGATCTTTTGCAGTGGCTTCAGTATCTTCCCCCAGGGCAGGCCCGGCAAAGAGGTTCAACCATCCCACCACCGTTGATTCGTTTTGAAGCGGTGTTTTGAGTCCGTGACAGTCCTGACAGTATTTAATGACCAATTGATGTGAATCAAGGTGAAGATGGGAGCAGGTGATCTCTTTTGGATTCTGTGGCAATCCATCTTTCGGAACCGGCATGAAATTCGCTAGGTATGCGGCCAGGGTTTTCGCCTGTTTTTCGGCGAGGTCTGTGTCAGCAAAAAATTTTTGCCATTTTCCAAAAGTTATCTCCACCTGTTTCCATTCCTCCATGCTACTGTCTACCCCTGTCCTTTCCGCCGTCACGATCTCCAACAAATCCCCCCTGTTCAGTGACATTAGAATTTCGCATCCCCCCTTCGGCATCCAATCGTACCTCGCCTGGGCTTGAGTCAGACCTCCCGGTAGTGCAAGAAATAGCATCAATAAAAAGAACAAACTTATTTTATTCATGACCGCTTCCCTCTGTAAAAAGTCCTTTGAAATTATTGGAATTATTAGGTGCTCTAAACCTTTCTGGTAGTTGAAACCGATTATTTACAGTTCATCTTCCAACTCGCTCCAGACGGGCGCCCATGATGGTTTCCCCGATTCGGTCTCTTCTACTGCATCCTCCTTTACGGAATGTTCGACATCCTCCACCGAGAACACAGGCACTTCCAACACCCGTCTTGCTTCTTCTTTGAGAAAACCATTCTCTCCCAATCGGTCGATCTTATATCGGGTCAGACTGTCGTAATATTGCTCAACACAATCGTCGCAAACCAAGGCGTTGATATCTTCTATTACAATTAGTCTTTCAGCTTTCCATATACACAGTTTGACGTCCTCCATACGAGCATTGCCGCCGCATTCGGGACATGTATGTTCCACTTCCATTATTTATTGTTACCAGCACAATTTTAGGTACACCTCCCCCGACTATTTTCAATTTATTTGTGTCAGGCCGCTTTATTGTAGGATCCTATTTTACGATGCCGCTGTTTCTTTTGTTCGCGCAGGACAGTCACCAGACGATAGATGTTTCTTGCAACCACGAACATGCGACAAGCGTTTGTAACCGCGAATTCCATGATCCAGACATTGATCAAGTCCATAATACGGCCGCACGAAATTACGGAGTGGTGTAAATGTATTACACACCACTAAGAATCGGAGGGATTTCATCGCGAGATTTTAGGTATAAAGTCTGCGATATCCACTTCCTCGAATTTCATTGGGGATCACTTACGGTGCGCATGAGATCTCAAATCTTGATGATTCTCGGAGAAACAAAAGGGTTGAATCCTAAGAACCAGGAATTGCAACAGTTCACCTATCCCATAGGGCCTCTATGGGGGTTTTCGTAATCTTCGGCTCATGCATTTCATGTATATCATTTTGATATCAATAATGACAGCCTTTTTCCGTCCAAGCACTAACTGGTAAGAAAAAAAAGTTGTGTGGGAAAAGGCGGGCCCTCTCCCACACAGGTTATGGATGACTTATTCCATCAACCGACAAGTATTTTGGCCGCGTCAAACAGATTGTTCTCATCCGGCCTGCTCCAAAGGTACATCTCCGGAGCAGCAGCCGGAGGCGCATCAGGATGCGCGATCCTCTTGAACTTGGCACCCTCCACTCCTTCGGCCACTCGCGCGATCACTTCCGCCCCGGGGGCCAAGGTGTACTTGGACAGGTCGAAGGTCAACAGGCGCTTGGTCTTCTGCACCGATTTGATCAATGTCTCCGTATCCATGGGGTTAAGCGACCTGAGATCGATAAGCTCGACGCTCATCCCCGCCTTCTGGAGCATTTCCGTTCCTTTTTGGGCTTCAACCATGCCTCCGCCGGAACTGACGATGGTCAGGTCGTTACCCGTGGTGCGAATGGCGGCCTTCCCGAAAGGCACCTCGTAGGCTTCATCGGGCACATCCCCCTTCAACGTCAAAAAGCCGCCAAAATCGATATACACCACCGGGTCGCCACTTCTCACCGCAG
>CAJXWT010000076.1 GCA_913062595.1 uncultured Fidelibacterota bacterium | reverse complement strand
AAGTTTGGGGATATTTATTTTAGTTCCGTTTTCTTTTGTTGGGATGTTTATATCAGCAGGATCGCTGACAGTAGAACTGATTTGTTTGTCCTGATGGTCTTCTTTATATGCATCGTTAATCGGTTTTGGTTTTTGATAATAAACTTCGAAGTCTTCTTTCGCGGCAGGTCCTGGACCAAGCGTAAAGACTGGAATATCAACATTTTCATCCTTTGATAATTTCAATACAAGATTCTCTAGATTACTATTCCCAGATTCCCAGGCTTTTATTTTAATACTGCTCACTTGTTTTTTATATGACGCTTCTAAATAATAATTCTGCACATATACATCATTGAAAATAAAATTTCCTTTCTTATCGGTCTTGGTCGCAGAAATTTCTTCTTTTTTAGCATTATACAACTTTATTACAGCTTTTTTAGCCGGTTTATCCTTCTGGTTAAGAATAACTCCTGATATAGTTACTTTTTTAGCACCCATAAGTACTGATAAAAAGACAACAATAATTAATACTAATTTTTTCGTCATACTATCAATATTAAGTGTATCGGGGTATTAAAAAGAATAAAAGACTATAGGAAATATTATATAAAAAAAGCCGCTCTGAATAGAGCGGCTTTTTATTAGAAGTTAACTCAGCGGTTTTAATTAGAAAGAGTAACCAATCCCAAACCGCATAACAGAATCAAAATGCTGTGTCAATGTCATAGCAAAATTAGCAGAAATACCGCCCAGGTTTACACCGGCACCAACCGACATATCCTGCTGCGGATTATTCAGGTTATAGCTGAAGCGCAAGGCTGCCGGGCTGATATTATATTCAGCGTTCAAGATGAACTCCTGTTCCATGTCGGCCTGTTTTAAAACATTTAGACCAGCATTCATTCCTGGCATAGCCTCACCAATAACGCCAAATGAAAATGTCATCGGCAAAGACATTGATGGAAATCCTTGGTAACCACCACCAGTCATTACCGATTCTACATCTGGTCCGAAATTTGATATTACAGCACCCATTTTCATTCCTTTGTAACCAATATCAAACTGAGTTCCAATATCAAATGCCAACCCACCGATACTTTCATTATCTATATTTTGACTGAGTATCTTTGCAGTGCCGCCAATCGAAAATTTATCCGATAAATTCTGGGCATAACTTACTTGCATGGCCATATCGGTGGCTGTAAACGTCCCTTGGTTTGGCTCAAAAACAAACTCAGTGGTTCCAGCCCAGCCTGATTTCATTATATCGCCATAGTTTACGCTCACGACTGATACCCCAACTGCACCACCCATCATAGGCATAACAAATCCGAAATTTGTAATATTCGTCTCTACCAACCATTGCGAATATCCAAAAGTAAGATTCATTCCCTCAGTCCCAGCGATACCAGCTGGGTTGGAAAAAAGCGCTCCCGCGCCGCTGGCCTGAGCTGATAAACCGCCTAGCGCAGCCCCACGTGCATCAGTTTGAATATTCAGAAACTTGAAAGCAACAGAACCAACTTTATCATTATCGCCTTCTGCAAAGGTGAAACTTTGCATTGCAATAATCAGAAAAAAAGGTGCTGCCCATTTCACAGGGTTTTTAAGAACCATTGATTTACTCATCATTTATATATCCTTCCTGGTTTACCGAATGACAGCCAGTTTACCTGACTGGTCACCGACTTTCCAATAATAAATTCCTGTTGAGACCTGATTCCTAGTTCTGGATACCAAATTCCAATCATATGATCCCGCAGAAGATGCATTGCCTTCGTACACTAGGTTACCGCCAACGTCAAAAACTTTTATATCATCACCCGATTTCACATTGTAAAAACGAACAAAATATGTGTTCGCAGTAGTCGCACCATGAAATGTTTCCATTACATCTGCTTTCCAAGGGTTTGGAGCAACAAAAACATCTTCTGTCGACCCATTTAATCCATCATAGGTTAACGATTCTACAGAAACAGTTAATGCTGGAGGCACTGATGAGATTTCACCACCACCACCATCAGGTGCTGGCTGCATTGGGTAACACATCGTATAAAAGCTTTCCATTGAAGGGACAGAACCATGTACAGGATCTGATCCTGCTGCGTCATAAGCTGCTACGTAATACCAGTAGGTTAAACCAATAGCCACTTTTTCATCCGTCCAAGTATAGGTTCCGCTACCACCATAATCACCAATGTTTGCTACTGAAATATCCAACACCATGGTGTATGGGCCTGTAGCAGCAGAAGTAAAATCAGTCCCTTCATCTGGGTCTCCAACCATGGGACCACCATTATCTAAATTATCTGCCGAAACACCTTCAACACCCATTATATATCCTGAGTTCTGCCGGGGAGCTGTTGCTGCTTTATAAATACGAAATCCAGCAAAATCCGCCTCACCTTTATCCGGATCGACAGCAGCTATTTGGGCATCACTATAACTCCATGTAACACTTGCCTTTCCTTCTGCTGTTGTGGTAACACCATCAGCGGCAATCTGTGGTGCCGGTGGTGGCTTGGGAAGGTTCCAGTTCCAATCATAGGCTTTCCTAGCATTGGCAGCAGCCTGCTGGGTGTTTGCTAGACCTGCACCAGCGAGAACAGCGCTCACAAATTTCAGCGTGTCACCAGCTGCTAGTGAGTAAGGACCAAAGGACTGTAGGTAGCGCATATCCATGGGACTTGGATTCAAATCTTTTTTATCACCAGAACCCTTTACCATGGTGGCCATCGCATTTCTAGAAGCTGCGGTTTGAGGGTCTTCATCACCTGTCCACCACATATGGTTTACATCACTCGGTGACAATGATCCATAATGAGTACCGGCAACGCTTAGTGGCATTTGCGCTACCCTCACACCACGATATTCCCGTGCTGGATCATCAATTCCAAAATCATTGGATGCTGATCCCGGGTCATCACCATCTAATTCCATAGTAAGCATATAAGTAGCGTCATAATCCACAATATCATCTGTCCAGAAGGCATAATCCCAATCAGGGAAAGGTACATTCCAAGTGCAATCATGGTCAGCTTTAGAGCCGAATACCAATTCATCTACATTATTTGTACTAGTATTTATTATATGAATCTCATCAATCACAAAATCATTATAGTCGTGTTCTCCTACTTTAAAATAGGTGTTTGACTCACCATTCGTGCTCCATGACCGGCGTATAGCGTTAACGGTTAATCCGCCATTAGGCACACTGGGAATTGTCCAGGTAGAGTTGGTTACCCAAGGTTCCTTACTATAATCACTATCACTGCCAGCCCAGCCGCCACTCGTTGCACCAGGAACAGTTCCTTCGGTGACGTCATATTGGCCGGTAGTACCCTCATAAAGAGTGCCCCCAACCTTGGCAATGATCCAGTAACCAGCACGACAATTGTAATTCAGATAACCGTGACCAGCAGATTGGTTTGAACCAGGATAGACCCAGCCAGGGATAATGGCGCTACAGGTCTGATCACCCGTATTCCCATAGGAATCCCATCCCATCCACATTGCACCATTGGTATGGTATACATATGTCTGGTCTACGCTAGAACGCATAAACGTCCTGCCCACAGGGCTGGTGTTACCTAGAACATCCAGTATATCTTTAGCCACTGCGGTTGATACCAACCCACAGACTAATGATCCTGTCAGGACAATGTTAAAGACTGTTTTATTTTTCATAATCAAACTCCTTAATTCATCACTAATTAGAAATCAAGCTGCACCCCAATATTGAGGGTCATTGGTCTTCCATAGGCTAGCAGGTTATTTGTAGGTCCTGCTGCTACGTTATGATAATCAGATTGAGCATCAAAATATGACCCCGGATCAGCAATATATACAACATTCTGTATATTGAGGGCATTTTCAACTAATAAATATACGGTTGGATTCACAGACCCTAAAGCGAGCGTAGCATCTAATTTAAGGTTTACATCAGTAGTAGTTGGCGCTCTTTCACTCAAATTTGTACTACCAACGCCTGAACGAGCTGATACTGGAAGACCGCTCTGAATATTAAAGGTCATATTCAGTCCAGCTTTTTCGATCATACCCCCCATATTCATATGATAATCAACAAACCCGTTTAACATATGGGGCCGGTGCCAGTTTAAGGTGGTCATGGTCATAATATCAGCAGCTACATTACCAGTCTCTTGGGTGAGACTACCATTACCGGCATTGCGCGCTTCCGAAGCGGTTCCACGAGCAATAGAATATGTGTAAGAAGCTCGGCCAGTTAATCCACTCTGCCCAGCCTGAGAAAGACTCATCTCTAACCCGCGAATATTCCCATAGTGATCGCTAACCATGAAGCTATAATGAGCTGCTTCAAATGTATCATCCGTTCCCCAACCAGCTTCATTATCATGCCCGGTTCCATCATCTTGGTAAGGAACAGCATAAACCTCTTGTGAAGCAGCGAGGTTTGAAATATCCTTGTAATAACCAGCTACATCCAACTTCAAGTTATCAGAAACACTATACTGCAGACCCATTTCATATTTAGACGTTTTCTTTGGGTCCAGGTTTGCATTACCTAAGTAAATAAAGAAACCGGATTCTGTACCGCCGTCCATCTGGGCCATATGGTTGTTCAATAGTCTATATAAAAACGGACGCTCAAAAAATGACCCATAAGAGTAACGGAAAGCCATATCATCCCCTAGAGGAAATGATACACCGAGTCTGGGGCTGATTTGGGTTTTCATTTCCGTCGCTTTCCTTTTAGAAGGATCGAACGGATTTAGTGTTGGATCAGCCGCCATATCATCTGTATCCGTTGCCCAATAGCCTTTATCAGACCCAGCGTTAAACCCATCAAAGCGCAAGCCTAAATTCAGGATCATGTCATTAAATTCCATCTGATCCTGTACATAGGCTGCAATTTCAGTTGGCTTAGCATCACCAAAACTATTTTGCTGTAATCGGGGATTTTCCTCTGTAAACCCTAAAGTACGGCCATACCAGACGTCATGACCCGAACGGTCAATATTAAACATACGGTAATCAAACCCGGCTTTGAGCAAATGACGATTATTATATTGATTGGTTGCATGAACCCCGATAGTGGTGGTGGTTTCTTCTGATTTAAAATAATGGCCATATACATTTTCCAAACTGTACCATGCATTCGCAGCGGCGCCATGTTCCATAACTTTTGTATGATTAGGACCTTCTGCGCCATTATACATAGAATTGGCTGTTACCTGTTTATTATCTACAAAATCAACAAATTTTCCGTCAGAACTTTTTGCACCATCTTCCTGGGTTCTCATCATCATGTCCAATCGTACGTTAATATTTGTGCTGGGGGACATAACATAATTAGCCGTTATGCCGAATTGGGTGGTGTTTTCTTCGGTACGCGGGTATTGATCCAGCGCCATAACCCACTGCCAGATATCCATCCCAGCATCCATACGTTCCGAATCATATGTTGGGTCATAAAAACTATTGCGGCTAATAATCATCGTCTCTGCGCTTAGTTTAAGATTGCCACCTAATTGGTAATTCACCTTGGCCTGCATACTCATTAAATCTTTTGCTAAGCCGGGTAGCCGGCCTGGATCGTCTAATGTACGCAACGAAAAATAAGCTCCGAACGGATCGGCACCAAAACCAGCGCTGAAATCCATAATGGTCTTTTTCTCACCATAGCCGCCCTTGGTGTAATCTGTCCCCTCTACCGCTGTTGTATAATTACCGGTGGCATCCACCACACTCATGATTTCGGCTTCAGCATAGACATTTTTACCCTGAAAATCTCCCTTATCGGCTGTAAAATGGCCTTGATGGAGCGAGGTTCTAAAACCTAAACTAGCATGAAACCCTGGCGTTGGTACTCTTAGAACAGTATTAAACAAACCTGACATGGCTTGCCCATATTCAGCATTGAATGTACCAGTAATGAGCTGCAGTTCACCCACCATGCTAGGATTAACTGGAATGGCCTGTCCACCCATTACAGCATTAGTGACCGAAGCACCATCGACAAGGTACATTTCCTCACCAGAACGGCCACCACGAATATGCAATTCACCACGAAATTCTGTTACGCCAGGTAATGTTTTTACAACATCATTAACATCGGTTACTGCCATAGCAGCCATCATATCACCAGAAACAATCTGTTTACTGGATGTAAGCGTATTTTCTATTGCTGGTCGTTCAGCTGTAACCGAGACTCCAGCCAACTCTACAGCTTCGGTGGTCAAAGCAGCATCCACTGGAGTGGTTACATCAATATTTACATTTACACCTTCAGACGTATAGGATGCATAACCGATCATGGAAAATTCTACAACATAACTGCCTGGAGTAAGATTTATAATAAAATATTCACCGTTTGCATCGGTTGCCGCACCGGAAGACGTCCCACTAATCAACACATTACATCCAACAAGGGGTTCACCTGATCCACTGTCCGTTACACGACCGGCGATCTTTCCTGTCTGACCGGCCGTTAAAAGCACCACTGACAGGGTTATTGCAATAACATATTGTAGTAATCGCATACCATTCTCCTCAATTAAAAATTGTATTTATTGACACTATTTAGATATTTGCACTATTTGATTCATATACCCAATAAAGTGATACTAAGTAGGAGTTTTAAACAAGTCAATAATAAATTAATATTTTTTGGCACTAATTAACAAAAGAGTGTTCAGTGTTTGATAAATTTATATACTCAAATATTATACCAAGTATCGATACCAAATATCGTTGCTAGTACAATTAACGGTATAGTTATTTTGGCCATGGCTCTAGATGTGATAATCTGTAAAAAAACAGCCGTACCATTGCATTTAGTTTAGATTCACTATTACTTTTTAACCTCAACTGATAAAAAACAATGCAAGATCAATTGATTCAATGCCTCACACGTCTGGTGCAGATTAATTCCGTGAACCCGGATCTTTCAACCACCGGCCAAGGGGAGCGGGAGATTGCAGAATATATCCACCATCATTTCCAACTGTTGGAAATCCCTTCTGAGATACATACCGTAATTGATGACCGCTGCAATACGACCGCAATATTAGCCGGTGAAGACAAAGACAGAATATTACTTCTGAACGGTCATATCGATACAGTGGGCGTCGAAGGTATGGATGACCCCTTTACCCTGAAAAAAGTAGGAGACAGACTTTATGGTCGGGGCACATATGATATGCTGGCTGGGTGTGCAATTCAAATGGGTCTGGCCAAATATTTTTTTCTGCATCCCTGCCCGATCACTTTAGTATTTACGTTCGTAGCCGATGAAGAAAACCTGAGTATTGGTATGGAGCACCTCGTTAAGCATTTCCTACCGGCGCTTCCGGTTAAGCCCTTTCTGGGAATCTTTTTGGAACCTACTGAAGAACATATCGGCATCAGTCATAAAGGATTCGCCTGGTTCGAAGTAGAGATTAAAGGGCTGGCAGCACATGGCAGTCGTCCAGAACAGGGGGTAAATGCCATTTTTCCGCTTAGTTATGCTCTTAAAGAACTGGAAACGATTAACCAGGAATTAGCTACCGAGAAACCCCACCCTTTTTTGGGTCATGCTACCCTCCACCCGGGACTCATTTCCGGCGGTTCATCCCAAAGTGTAATCGCTGCCAGGGCTAAACTTAATTGGGAACGCCGCATCCTGCCCGGTGATCGACAGGAAAAGCTAGATGGGGAATTGCAACGCGTGATTTCTGCTGTTGAAAATGCAAATGGTGATCAAAAGATCGTAGGTCGACAAATCTTCAGCCGTCCTACCAATGAATCGTCAGATAACAAACTGATTAGAAAATTAAAACAAGCCGCTGGAGATAAAGATTATTGTGGCATGTCTTACTGGGCGGATTCTGCACTGGCAGCACAGGTAGGTATTCCGTCTATTCTATTTGGACCTGCCGGGCACGGTGCTCATGCCGATGACGAATGGGTCAGTGCTGAAAGTATTTTCAAGACATATGAAGCCATGAAAAAGTTCATACTGGATTTGGGAGACTGACTGCCCTAGCTGCGCCCTCTCTTATGGCAACCCTGAAACGTGATCTTGGTAAACTATCCGGTTATGCTACCATTATTGGTATATTGGTTGGAGCAGGTATTTTTCGGGTTACCGGTGAGGCGGGTGCTGTGGCTGGTTCTGCCGTTCCGCTGGCCTATCTTATTTTCGCACCAATTGTAATCTGTACTGCTTTGGCATATAGTGTATTTGTTTCCACACCCCTGGGGATGCGTCCGGGTGGTGCTTATATTCATATTTCACGCACATTTGGGAACTATTACCTGGGTTTTATTGCCATGTGGATGAAGCTAATGGCATTTATTGGAGCCATCTCATTCATGTCCACCAGCCTGGGAGAATACATGACCTTTTTTCTGCCGGGTACAGATCCACGACTGTGGGCGTCTTTAACCATGATTTTATTTTACGGAATAAATCTTTTCGGTGTCCGCCACTACGGGTTAATCCAGACCATCATGCTGGGTATTTTAATTGTAAGTATTCTGGTTTTGGTGATTCCCGGTCTTTTTGCAGTTAATATGAAATATTATGATACTCTGCTACCCAAAGGAATTAGTGGACTTCTAGCGGCCATGCCCATGCTCTTTTTCAGCTATGCTGGTTTTGAAACGCTGGCCCAAGTGGCCGGGGAAACCAAAGATCCCACCCGAACACTCCCAATGATTTTTGTTAAAGGAGTCCTCGTATCGGTGGTCATATTCTTTTTTATGGCTTTCGTAGCTTTTGGTGTGTTGCCAGCTGAAACACTAGCCCAATCCCAATCTGCTATGGCTGATGCCGCTGCTGTGTACTTACCACCTTGGGGCGCCAGAATTGTGGCCATTGGTGCGATGAGCGCTTTTTTAACCAGTATCAATGGTTCCATTTTGGTGCCATCCCGCATGCTGTTTGTGTTTAGCGAAGATCGACTGCTTCCGCCTTTCCTGGCAGCAGTCCATCCCAAATGGCGCACACCCCATGTTAGCCTCATCATCAGCGGAATCATTTGCACGGGATTGGTGTGGACCAAGTCCGCTTACTTTCTGATGAATACAGGACTGATCGGTATTTTTATTATTTATATCATGCAAGGGACAGCACTGGTTTGTCTGCCGACCGTAAACCCGGATTTATATCAATCAGCTAAATTCAAACCGCCGGTCTGGGCCCTTTATATTATGGGAGGTGTAACGATCATTTCCATGGGCTTCTTTTTGGTTCAGATTATTGCCGATGTTTTCCTGTGGACCTTGGGCAGTATTGCTCTCGGTACCCTCGTATACATTGCCGGCAAAGCCAGTGGGAAAAAGGAAGGATTTAATTATGAAGCACGCATGGCTCGGGATTTTCATCTATTGGAAGAGGATGCGTAGAAATGGCTTTTATTAAAACAGTTGACCCACAGGATGCGGAAGGTATCGTAAAACAGGAATACGAAAAAGGAATCCGCCGCTCGGGGCGGGTATTCAATATCCTGAAAATAATGAGTCTCAGTCCAGCGGCCCTGAGAGAATCCATGCGCATGTATCTGGCAATCATGTACAGTGAGTCAGAACTGTCCCGGGCCCAGCGGGAGATGCTGGCAACCGTGGTGTCTCAAGTGAACCACTGCTATTACTGAATTGAAGCCCATGGGGACGACTTCCGGGATGAAGTCCAGGACGAAGAAAAAGCTAGCCACCTGAAACACGACTGGCAAACCGCTGACCTATCAGAGGAAGAAAAAGCTCTTTGTTCTTGGGCAGTGAAACTTACCCTTACCCCTGCGGAAATGGTGGAATCAGATGTTGGTGATTTGGAAGCGTTCGGTTTTTCTCAAAACGCAATAAGTGATGCTGCTCAGGTTATAGGTTATTTCAATTATATAAACCGTGTTGCGGATGGGCTAGGGGTGGATCTGGAGCCAGAAATGAAATGAAAAATACCGACCAAAAAGCAAAGGGAATCGAATCTCTTAACCAGGAATTCCGCCACTATGAACAGGTAAATAAGGATCAGGTCTACCATCTTTCTGAAAATCCCCAGGAGGAAGAATTTGATACTGACTTTGAAATTAAAACGATTGATTTTGCATTGTTCCATAGGGATCGTCCCCGTTTTATTGAGGAACTGGGCTTAGCCCTGGCAGAAATTGGATTTGCAATAATTTCCAACCATGGTGTAGACCCGGACCTGTATCATCAGGCCGAGGAAAAAATTATTGAATTCTTCAATACCACTATTGTTGAAGAACGGATGCATTATAAAGCCCAACGCCAGGGCTCCGTCAACCAGGGTTATTTTCCAATCAAGACCACCACCATTATCCACCCGGACTTGGTGGAAGGCTGGGTGTTCTGCCGGCGGGCATTTAACCTGGACTGCGATTCAAGCTATCAAGAATCGGATTTTTGGCCCTTGCCAGGCTTCGAGCCCTTTTTCCGACAAATTGTCTTGGCGCACGAAAAGCTTATTCTGCCGCTGATGCAGAGCATGCTTGCTTACCTGGGAGCGGACCCCACCGCATATGACCAAAAGCTGACCAAAACAAATTTTGGTTTTCGCCTAAATTATTATCCTCCCTTGTCCCAAAAACAATTGGATTCAGGCGGTGGCCGAATGTTGGGTCATGAGGATATTGATATATTTACTATTTTGCCCACCCAGAGTGTGGCTGGCCTCCAAGTGCTCAACCGAAAAAATAATAAATGGATCAGGCTGAATCCAAAGTTTGGCGATATTATTCTCAATACAGGTGATTATATGCAGCGTATCAGTAATGATATTTTCCCATCCACCACCCACCGGGTAAGTCCGCCAGTTGAATCTGAATTGACGAATGAGATCCGCGTATCCTTCCCTATGGCAATTTACGTTTGGGAAGATGAAATATTAGAGGTGCTGCCAAACCTGGAAAATCCTAAGTATGAACCCATCCGGGCTGAAAAGTTTCATACCAGTATTACCAGCAAATATTATGGGGATGAATATTCAAAAGATGTAAAGTAATTGAGAGCGGATCATTTTTTGTGGGGAAATGATAAGGCCGAGAATTTAGTGTGCATCGCATGGGTGGAAACTATTAATATTCGTGCCCTATGAAAAATTCCCCTTACCAATTCATAAACTTGGATTCATTTCCCTTGGTACCAAAGGGTACGGAGGCATGGCAACGCCTAGTGGATATTCACAAATCTGAATTGGAAGCAAGGGGTGCTTCTATCATGAAAAGTGTGATAAAGCAGGATATATTGAAGCGTATGACTGTTGAAGCAGATGCGGTGGTTCCTGAATCTTTTGCCTGCCGGGATTCCCATAATCCATTTCTAGACCAAGATGACCTTTCACTTTCAAAAAATCATCCCCGGCGGC
>CAJXWT010000075.1 GCA_913062595.1 uncultured Fidelibacterota bacterium | reverse complement strand
TGACAACAATAAATATTAAGACTCCAGATACTCCTTCCAGGCCGGCACGAATAGAACCTTCAATAATTGGCTTTAATCTAGTTTTCACAGTGTTCTTAACTGGGATCCATAATAATTGAATTGAAGCATTGTGCAATGTGAATTTGAAAACCTGGTCAGAGAATTTGGATAGGAAAACTGCAGCTAGTATTGGGCTGAGAAAAAACCCGATCGATCCAATCATCAGCGATAATGGTAAAATCAAGATTGCGATTAACACACCAAATCTTGATAAAAGCCTACTTGTGATGAATAACTGTATTACCATTGTAGCAATACCGGTCAGAGCGTAATATTTCCCAAAAAAATTAACTAGGTCATCTTGTAAAGGAAATGCAGCCACTGCTATCATTTTAAATTGATAATCAACAATGCGTGAAACAATTGCTGCTAGACCGATAACTACTGCAAGTGACTTTAAATATGGTGTAAATGATTTATCCGATTTTTGTTGTTCATCCTTTTTTATGGATTGATTTTTCTGTTCATTAATGTTTCGATAAGGTCGGATAAAGTTTGCCATTAAAATAACAACTCCTAAAAACCCAATTGTAACAAACAGTAGATTTTCTGATCCAAAAAGGGACACATACTGTTTAATACTGGAACCTATAATTATAGCTGCCAGCGCACCACCAGCTCCCAGCAAACCAATCAAACGCTTTCCCTGTCGTGGATTAAATATATCGGTTGCTAATATCCAGAATTGTGTTATGGTAATCACGGTTATGACTTCCATCCATACGTAAAGGAACGGTATAACCCATCCTTCAAGATGGTTTTGTATTAATACTAGGGAAAAAATAAAAACTAAACTGGACATAGTGACTATCTGTGTTAGATCCCTGTTTTTTGATAGTCTGTTATAGATTTCAATAACTATTATAAGTACAATAGCTACAGCTAAAAACATGAGTGGGAAGTATTTCCGGTCAACCATGTTAAGGAAATAAGCATCTCGTGCAGCGCTTCCTGTGATACTAATTGCTACAAATGCAAAATAATAGATGAACAGAATGAGAGTTGGTAAACCCTCACCAGGATTTATATTAAATAATTTTTTCAGCAATGGAAAATTGGTTTATTCAATAATGAATTATAACAGGTCGCTTGCCAATTCTGCAAGAGCAGATCGCTCACCTTTTTTCAAGGTGATATGAGCGTACATTACTTGCCCCACCATGCGGTTTATCAAAAAACTCAATCCATTGGATAGTGTATCTAGATAAGGATGATCTATCTGGTGAATATCACCTGTAAAAACAATTTTGGTGCCTTCTCCAGCGCGAGTGATGATAGTCTTTACCTCATGGGGAGTGAGATTTTGTGCCTCATCAATAATGAAAAACACTTTTTGAAAACTGCGTCCTCTTATATAGGCTAATGGAGTAATAACTAATTTTTCTTTATCCAGCATCTCTGTTAACTTACTAGCGCGACCATCTTTTTCTGAAAATTGGTGCAGAATTACTGAAAGATTATCAAATAATGGCTGCATATATGGATCAAGTTTTGATTTTATATCACCTGGCAAGTATCCAATGTCACGATTACTCAAGGGCACTATGGGCCTAGCTAAATAAATCTGTCTGTATTCCTTTCTCCTTTCTAAAGCAGCTGCAAGTGCCAATAGTGTCTTCCCAGTACCTGCCTTACCCGAAAGTGTGATCAGTTGTAAGTTGGGGTTAATTAATGCGTTTACCGCAAAGGACTGTTCTGCGTTTCTTGGCATTATCCCATATACTTGCTGCTTGTTGACACGCAATAGTTGTTTTTTATTGCCATCATAAGTAGCCAGCGCTGATTTATGGTTATTCCTTAAAATAAAATTTTCATTTGGAGTTGCATCATTGATATCAATGGCTTTTCCCAATGCAACACCATTGTTTGAATTATACAAGGCATCTATGAATTCTGTTTCCATACCTTCTATCATTCGTACTCCAGTGTAAATTTTTTCTACACTTTCAACTTTATCTGTAGTGTAATCTTGTGCAGGTATGCCAAGGGATTTTGCCTTCATTCGCAGATTGGTGTCTTTTGATACGATGATCAATTCTGTACCTTTATTATCTTCTTTTAACCATAATGCAACATTCAAAATGCGGTGATCAGGCGTATCTTCAGTGAATAGGGTTCTTAGCTTAGGATGCCAATCTTTACCAATTATTACGCGGATATTCCCCTTGCTTTTGCCAATTGATACGCCGACTTCAAACAATTGATCTCCAGTTAATTCGTCAAGGATCCTAAGGAAATCTCGAGCGTTGAAATGAATTTGTTCGTTGCCGCGCTTGAAATTATCCAGTTCTTCCAGCACCGTAATGGGTATGGCAATATCATTTTCTTCAAAATGAGTTATGCAACTGGAGTCGTGTAGAATTACGTTAGTGTCCAAGACAAAAAGCTTAGCGAGGTTTTTCTTGGGCATTATTTTGTCAATCGTAGAGGTAAAAACAAACGAATGGATAAATTATCACGATTAATAATATAATAATTTACTTGAACTTGATTCAACGTTCACACTATAAACAAACCATAAATCATGAATTCTAATAGTATATTGGGGATAGGTATTACTGAAAAACTATCTCAAAGAGATGACTAAAAACTATCTCAAAGAGATGACTATTTTTATCTATATACATTTAATTTTTGAAATAGAACGTAAAGGGCATTGGCTGATACGTTGCCAAATGCCACATTCACCATTATGGATAAGGTTAGGCATTTATTAATACTTGAACAGTTTGATAAAATTAATAAATTGATTGAAAATTTGATCTCGCAACAGGTCGATTATGTTTAAAGAAGATCTACTAAAAAACAAAGTTATCCTTGTTACCGGTGGAGGTACTGGCCTTGGCAAATCAATGGCAACCCGCTTTGGTGAGCTGGGGGCTAATTTAATTATAGGCAGTAGGAGAGCAGATGTTATCGCAAAAGCAGCGCAAGAATTAAAGCAAACCGGAGCTGAAGTATTGGGCGTAAAATGTGATGTTCGCCAAATGGATCAAGTAAATGAAATGGTCAGTGCTGCCTTAGGTAAATTTGGGCGAATTGATATACTATTAAATAATGCAGCTGGCAATTTTATTTCTCCAACGGAAATGCTATCACCGGGTGGATTCAAGGCAGTTGTAGATATTGTACTTGTCGGCACATTTAACTGCACACTTGCAGTTGGTAAAGAAATGATTAAACAAAAAAATGGGAGTATATTGAATATAGTCACTACCTATGCCTGGACAGGCTCTGGTTATGTTATTCCCTCTGCATCTGCAAAGGCGGGAGTGTTGGCAATGACACGTTCCCTGGCAGTAGAGTGGGCAAAATACAATATCCGTTCCAATGCTATTGCACCCGGACCATTTCCGACAGAAGGTGCATGGAAACGGTTAGTCCCGCCAGGTTTGAATATTGAAAAGAAAATGAAAAATCGTGTACCATTGAAACGGTTTGGTGAGCATCTAGAATTAGCTAACCTTGCTTCCTATTTAATTAGCGATCAGGCTGGCTATATCAATGGAGAAGTGGTTACCATTGATGGCGGCGAATGGTTAAAAGGTGCTGGACAATTCAATGAACTTGATAAATTGCCAAAAGTGCTTTGGAAAACAATGCAAAAGTTGCGTAAGCGTTCTAAAAAATAGTTTTTAAATATTGGGTTATAATATTACCCAATAACTTGTATAATATTATTGTATATGGAATTGCAAACCCAAAAAACAGAAATGGTGTAGATTGTATTTCACCTGCGTATGGATTCTTTTTTTGAGCGAGCTGTATGATACGCTTGAACCCTGCAATTGATAATTGAGCCAGATAACTGGCAACCACGAAAAATAATAATATAACAACATGGTCAAGCCAAGCAAGGGAGTTCAGCCATTGTCCTAATTCCATTAATCTTGGCCCAATAAAGCGGCACCAAAAACACCCGCAGAATCACCTAATTTATTCGGCAGAATTGGCGTGTCATCCTTTGTGCTGAATATGTTTTCTCTTACGGCGACAATCCCTTCATCATAAAGAAAAGATATATTTGATACACCGCCGCCTAGGATTACTGCATCAGGGTCAATAATATTGATCACATTGGAAAGTGCTATACCAAAATTGGCTAAATATTCTTTTCTCCATTTTAAATATTCCTCATTCGGATTATTTTCAAATGATTCAATTATATTTTCCAGAGAAAGTGCTTTTCCACCTAGTTCGACCCAATATTTTTCTAATGAAGGACCGCTTAAATAGGTTTCCACACAACCCATTTTCCCGCAATAACACTTTCGGCCATTGGGGTGTAGTATTTGATGCCCCCATTCTCCAGCAATAAATAGCCGCCCATGGTGTATACGGCGGTTTAATATTAACCCGCCACCTACCCCAGTCCCAATTATTACACCAAATACAACCGCATAGTTTTTTCCTGCTCCCAGTAATGCCTCTGCCATGGCAAAACAGTTTGCATCATTATCAATCTTCACTGAACAATTCAATGCATTTTCAAGATCAGTTTTTATTGGCTTCCCAATTAAGCAAACAGTATTACTATTCTTTAAGATACCTGTTTCCATATCCAAAGCACCGGGAGTACAAATACCAATACTGCATTCCTGCTTTGCTTTAGATCTAACTTTTTTCGTTAAATTGATTATCCTTTCGATGATAGCTTCGTAACCATCCCGTTGGTTTGTAGGTATCCGCGTGCGCTCTACCACTTTATTTGCCGAAGATAATAAAATGACTTCAATTTTCGTTCCGCCGAGATCAATACCAATTCGGTTCATTTTATTTCTCGTTTATGGATTTTATAAGATCTCTAAACTCGGAAAGGATCATTGATGTAGCACCCCAGACCTGATAGTCATTGAGTTTGAAATATGGGACCTGTACATCATATCCGCCGATACTCCGTTGCTCGATGGTACGATTCTCTTTATTGAGAAGATCTGAAATATTAACTGAGAAAATTGCTGCAACTTCTACCGGGTCCGGCTTGGGATCTGGCTTATTCAGTGAATATCCAATGAACGGGTATATCATAAATCCTGTAACTGGAACGAATAGAGGAGTAATTGTACCGATAATCGATAAGGAAGTTTTATTTATACCAATTTCTTCCTGTGTTTCTCTCAGGGCTGTATCTATTAATATTTCATTCCCTTCTTGTGTACCACCAGGTAAAGATATTTGCCCTTTATGATGTTCCAGTTCATCAGTTCGTTTGGTTAAGAAAAAATATATTTCATTATCTTCCGAGTATAATAATATGAGTACAGCTGCTGGCGTAGAATTATTTTTTGAAAAAGGTAATTCTATAGACTGATCATAATTTACTCGCATTTTTTGGTGTGACTCTTCACCAGGGAGATCATTGGTGATCGTGATTTCAAGTTGTGTAATAAAACGTTGGAAATTCATCATTAAAAGTTATCGCTTTTTATTTTTTTATACCCCATGTTTGGAATTTAATGATAGCATTGAAACATATCATTTGGGATTGGAACGGTACAATGCTTGATGATCGCTGGCTGACAATTGCCGCTATGAATATTGTATTAGCTAGACGAAATATGGCTGAATTAACAGAAGATCGATACTTGCAGCTTTTCACGTTTCCAGTAATTGAATATTATAGACGATTGGGATTCGACTTTGATAAGGAACCATTTTCTGTATCCGGATCAGAATTTATCAATGAATACAATGCCCGAGCTTTTGAACCACAGTTACATGATGGAATAATTGATTTGATCGCTGAACTAAACGAAAATGGTGTGTCACATTCAATTTTATCAGCTAGTAGCCAAAAAATATTAAATAAATTAGCTAAGCACCATAATATTAATCATTATTTCATAGCAGTATTGGGACAGGATAATCATTATGCATATGGAAAAATTGAAACGGGAAAAATGTGGATAAATAAATTAGGCATTGCTCCAAAAAATACATTGTTTATTGGGGATACAGAGCATGATCTGGAAGTTGCAAATGCAATTGGCTCTCACTGTGCATTATTATCCTGGGGGCATTCAAGCACTGAGCGGTTAGAGAATAGGGGAATAAATGTTTTTGATGCTATGTCAGATCTTAAATCTTGGATTAATGCCAGTTTTATTTTACCAGCTAACTAAATGGCTTGTACCCATTCCAGGCCCAAGATAGATAGCATTTAACAACACCCTCTCACTGGCTCTGAAATAACCTCTGAAATGGGGTTCAGTCGCAAAAATAATTATTTGCCCTTTCCCATAAGACTCCTGCGTTACCCAGGCAGACTCTGCGATTCGTGATTTAGCTTCCGGCCATAACAACCCGCCCAGACGTAGTTTTGATTCTTCAGCTAGTCTTCCAGCAGTTTTTATCGGTTTTTTTGCCATAAATACATAGCCAGTGTTATAAAGTACCGGTACGTAATCTCCACATCCGAATGAAAGCCAATGTTCAGGATCCATGTCTACTTTTAGAATTGCGCCTTGCGGACGAAATTTTCTTCCGAGTTTATCCATTTCTTTAATGTTGTCCGGTACTTCCTTATTCTCTTTTTTGGTCGGATTTTCCTCTGAAGATCCTCCCTCCCATAGGGCTATGCTGTCTATAGAAACATTTTCTGCTTGTTTCGCAAAGGCCAGATCTCGATCGTAGGAGTCCAATTTATTTAATATTTGGCGGCGCAGTCTTACGGAGCTAATGCTTACGGATGAATCAGCGAGAAACGCTGCATTATTACTGTAGCTGATTAATGTACCACCATCTTTTATCCAATCTTTTAATTTACCAATTCCACTATCACCCAGTATGCGTTTTAGGTTACTGCCGCTGGGAAGAATGAGAACATTGTATTTACTGAGATCTTGCCAGCCAAGGCCCATTACATTAATAAGTGATGTACGACTTTTCATTCTTGAATCCAGTAAATGCCATGTGGCACCAAAACTGTAAGAACTAATAGGTTGCCCGGATGCAATGGCTATACGCGGATTAATTAGCATTATAAAATCACCACTGCCCAAATCTGGACCGCTAGATACTAATGCTGTATTTACTGCAAATATATTCAACCCATAATCAGAGGCCAGTTTTTTCAACAAATTTTTGCTGAGTTCTTGATTAGCGTTTTCACGGATAATGACACTCCCTCTCGGAAAAAATTCACCTTCTACATTGAACGTTTCTTTCGCACACCATATTTTCACATTATTCTCTAATAGTCGGGCAAGAACATGATAAAACTGATCATCATTACTTTTGATTGCCCACCCATATTTGGGATTTTTACCGATTAGTTTCCCCTCTTTCCTGCTGGATTTATAGGGTTCCATTGGGATTTTTGGCATTGTTTTGGTGTAATAGCTCTCGGTCCCATACGCATGCGAGAGAGACCAGGCTGTGACATCATAGAGTGTTGAACCTTGGTCTTTCAAGAGCTTCTGACGTTCTTTCTCCATACTTTTCGTGTCTAAACGAATATCAAATGACAAAATGTTATTTATTAATAGGTTCAACGGCTGGTTCATTGGAACAATCAATGATCCTGCAGGTATATTTTGCCGTGTCACCTGTTCACCAGTGCTGGTGGTAGCTTTTGGTAGTTTTAATTCTTTTTTATTTCTATAAACTTCGATGGTTTGCCGCTTTAATGTTTCCGCGAGGGCATCTAAACGACTGGTGTTTGATTCAGATGCAAATACAAATGCTTTTCCAGCATTTTTTACTGAAACAGCTTTTTTACGACTATCATAAAAGTCCTGTAGTAACTCTTCTCTGTGATTTGCAATGGTCGTCAAGTTTGCCATGGAGCTAATAAACTGATGGTGCACAGTTTCTCTATATGTGGTGATAGTGCCGTCTTCTTTTTTTACGATGGATCCGTCTGCACCAGATTGCTCATATAAAATACCGACTAATCCGATGTAAATACCCCACGAACTTCCATACCCTGGGTAAACTTCTTCATTCCAGTCTCTGGTATAATAACTCCAGCCATATTCATCAAAAGCTGCTGCCTGGTCTTTGGCAATATTGTCCCACCATTTATATATGGTTTTGGGAAGGAATGGGTTAAATGGCGCCCTTGGAGGGTTAAACAAATACGTGTCCATAGCACCCATTTCATGAGAATCGACTAAGAATTGTGGTTTCCATTCTAAAATTGCAGACACTTTTCCCCTTGTTTCTGGATGAACGGTAGCAAACCAATCGCGATTAAGATCAAATAAATAATGATTACCACGACCATACGGCCAGAATCCAGAATGATCCAAGCTACTGGCATCGGAATTAACTACTACGCCACGCCATTGTTTCAGTTGCTGGAGGTAGCGTTCACGACCATCCGGATTTTCTATTGGATCGATGCTCACAACCAGTTCTTCAAGAATTTTTTGGGTAGTGGGATCCGATCCTGCTGCTAGCTGATAGGCCAATTGTACTGCAGCATCAGTGCTGGATATCTCATCACCATGAATACCATAAGCCATCCACGCAATAGCCGGTGTGTCAGCAATTATTTTTTTGGCAGCGGTAGCAGTTTTTATTAATCTTGGATCTGCTAAAGTAGATATGGAATTTTTAATGGATTGCAAGTTAACCATATTCTTCTTGCTTGAGACCATGAGATAGATAAGCGGTTTTCCTTCATATGTATTTCCATATTCAATTAGGTTAACGTTGTCCAATAGTTCATCTAAATAATTATAGTAATCTAGGACTTCAGCGTGGTGTACAGGTCTTGAGCCAAGCTTAAATCCTAAATATTCATCTGGTGATTGAACATTTAAACGGTATGTATTTGCTGCGTAGAATGGTATGTCATAATTACCTATCCCGGGTGCAGACTCTGTCCGCATTGATTGTGCGGCACAGAAAGGGAAAATGACCAAATAAATTAATAAAATTTGTCTAAGAATATAGAACATAACAACCTCCTCAAATACGGACAGGAAATTGTAATGCTAGAATAAATATTAAAAGGAAATTGTTATTCCAATAGTTAAATCCAGGTCAGCATGTTTTACATCTGCGGGAGGCCTTGAATTATAATCATATACTGCAGTGCAAGTGAATGCGAGCCATTGAACACTTGTTTGGAATGATACGCTTAATTCTGATTTTATTAGGTAATCATTCCAGTCGCTAATTGATGGCTGATAAAATATTATCCAGTCATAAATACTCCCATTATCAAATGACCGTTTGTATTTCGGCCTAATTGAGATTCGAGTCAATAACTCGGTATTTTTGCCTGTATAAGTCTGATTTTCTATTAATAAAGCAGCGCTAAGAGATGAATAATTGGTAAATCTGTATTTTGATCCAACACCTAAATTTGTCCTGTTATCAACTCCGGCAAGAGAGTCATATTCCCACCCAGTAAAAATAAATGGTGAAAAATTTTGGTTGGCATGATAATCAAATATTAAGGTAATTGCACCATTATGCTCTAATTGACTGGTATCATTTTGTGTGTTTCGTGAGTGTGTGGCCGAAAAGGTGAATTCTGAATCAGTTAATAGTTTACCAAAAAGTATGAAATCACCCGTATTACTGCTGACTAAGTTGCCAGAAAATGAATTTATGTTGGTATTACCTGCTTTATTAGCAAATGAAAAAGTAGCAGAATTAGACCATTCGGAACCATTGATGATTGAAGATAAAAAAAGGAGAATAATGAAATCAGTGCGCTTCATTATTTATAAATATCCGTTTATTTAGGATCTACTATAATTCTACAGAAATACCCACAGAAAAGAATGTATCCTCTTCAGCGTAACCAAGAGGAGGGTTGCTATTAACATTATAGGTATGTTCAAACGTAATTGCAGTTCCAGGGATTACAGTATCTACATATATTGTGAGAATATTTTCAATAAGATAATTTTCTGAGTTTCCATTTTCAGGCTTATAATATAGTTGTTCAACTATTTCAATTCCCTCGACCGGATACAGTTTCAGTTTTGGTCTAATTGAATGTCTTAACAATTGATCCTTTTCATATCCAGTGTATTTATAATATTCTCCAAGGAATGCATAGCTTATCGAGAATCCTGGGGGTCCTAATCTAACTTTTCCTCCTATTCCAGGGTTGTATCTATAATCCAGTGCGGTTGTTGAATCGAAAGTCCATTGAAAAATTAAAAATGGTGAAAATTTTTGATTAGCAAAAAGATCAGTTTTTAATACCAGATTTGCATCATTTGACCACATGTCTCCTTTATAAGTTGACTTGCTAGTACTTAAATAAATTGAGAATTCAGTATCTGGTAACTGAAAAAAGCCTTTATTAATATCTCCTACAATCGCATAGTACCAGGATAGATTGTAATATGAATATTCATAATTACCTCCATATTCATAATATGAAGCACCAAGCCGATTTGTTATATCAGCACTAATTCCAATAGATTGAACACAGAAAATAGCGATCAAGTATTGCTTAAATTTTCTCATTTCTACTTGGAATCTATGAAAAAGAAGGAGTAAATAAAAAAGGGCAGTTTATACTGCCCTTTTTTATTACTGTTAAACTCTATTATTAAGGTCCGCCACCATCATCTGGGCCTTGCGGTTTTGGTCCAGGAGCACCTTTATCACCTTTGGGTTGTTGACCTTGACCACCACTTGGTTGATCTTGTCCATCACCTGCTGGCTGAGCAGCACCCGATTTTCCTCCGTCAACTTTCTCTGCACCACCAAAAATCCGGCTGAATATTCGGCCTAAGCCACCTTTCTTTACCGCTTTACCACTTGCTGAGGTATTTTTGGTTCCTGCCAACTGACGATCGCCAGATACTCTGGCACTTGGTGCCATGTTTGGAGATCCTTTACTAATACCGCCCTTGCCTTTAGCAGATCCTTGAGTGGCCGCACCACTTTGTGCATCTCCCTCTAGATCCTGCAATCTTGCACCTTGTAAAGCATTCATATCGTGATCACCGGCTGCTTTATTATCTTTATCTTGAGCTTTGTTTTGGTTTTTAGCTCCTCCTTTGACATCTTTGGTAGCTTTGTGCGCATCCTTATCGATGTCTCTGCTAGGTTCCTGTGCTTGAACAAAACTAACCAAGAGGCCTAAAACTAACATTCGAGATATGATTTTATTCATAATCCCTCCTTTACTTGTTTATTCCCTTTCTTATGCAAATAATTCTTTCCAAGCTTATTATTTACCCTTATTTCCGAGGTTCATTTACCTATTTCAACGCAAAACTATTATCATTATAGCGAAAAGGCAATAGTTTAAATAAAGATATGATCTAGATCACATTTATTGGTTATCTAATCATTTCTTACCTGGTAAATATTTAACAAGCTTTTCAAGAAAGAATCAAGTTGATCTAAAGGC
>CAJXWT010000074.1 GCA_913062595.1 uncultured Fidelibacterota bacterium | reverse complement strand
TTTTCTCCTAAAAATCCGACAATTTCACCGGCCTGAATTTCAAAGTTTATGGATTTGACCGCTTCTACATCGCCATAGTTTTTGGACAAATCACTAACTTTTATCATGAGTTACTACCTCCTTAATATCTATTAAAAATCAATACAATATTTGAATCAAAAAGTTCCTAAAACAAGGCCGAAAAGATATAAAAAAATAAAATACCCTCAAAAATAAATTGGTTTAATAAAATTAAAGCTCATAATTTTTATTCAGATCTTAATGAAAAGGTCAAAATCAGTCTTCTTACATCCAGTTTGGGGCCACGCCGCTGACCCCAAATATGGGCATTATTATAAAATATAGTAGACTCACAATCACTATTACTGCAAAAATATTAAGACCAAATCCACATTTTTCCATTTCAGGAAAAGTGGAAGATTTCTAATTCTTTTGGAAACGGAATTGGTACATACCTAAAACAGACACATTAGCAATCAATCCCCATATACCGGCATGAATACCCCAGGGCTTGGCAGGTAAGCCGGGAGTAAATATGATCAATAAAGCTATAAATGTTCCTACGATTACACCCGCAAGGACAGATTTTGACTGCAAATTTTTATAATGTATACCCAAAAATATGGATGGAGAAATTTGACATAGTAATTCTAGTTTTATCTCCATTAGCCGCCAGATGGTCTGTGGAAGTTCAATAGCTAATAAAACAGCCAAGGCCATGATGATCCATGAAAAAATTTTACCGAATTTTATTAAATCACTTTGTTTTTTATTTGGTTTAAAGTGACCATAGAGATCCTTTGTTACCATAGACGAAATAGCTAAAAGCGCAGAATCTACCGTACTCATGATGGCTGCAACAGCCGCAGAAAGAAAAAGGATAATCATAATACCCATTGCAGGAACTCTCAAACCAATATCCTGCAACATCAGGATTGTAATTTGTTCACTTCCCCGACTGTCAAGGTCAGGGAATTGAGCTAGGCCGACCCAACCCACAGTCATCATAAACATAGTAGTGACAAGAGGCATAAAAACCATGATCTGCATAGAACGTTTTAAAGTGTTTTCATCTTTTGCTGCATAAATGCGCTGGATAGCATGGGGATAAACAGAGATTCCAAAAAATGCTAACCCGATTGTGCTTATCCATAATCTTCTCTCAAACCAATTTGGGAATTTGAGCAAATCAGACTTTTCATTTTTTATTATTTCAGCTGATGCAGCCAAGCCGCCGTATTCTACTTGAATGACAATGAAAATTAGGACAACTCCTATAAGCAATAAAACACCTTGGATCACATCCGTCCAGGCTACGCTGCGCATACCACCCAATGTTTCATAGATGACCATGATCAGAGATAGTATTATAATCCCTTGGGCAAAACCAACCACACCGCCTGTGGCGGCTACAACGATATAGCCAATGGCTTTTAAATTGGTCAGGATATAATTGCCTAGGGCAATAATGGAAAGAATTACAATAATGATAGTCAAGGCATTATTTTTGAACCGATGCTGAATAAAATCTCCAGTTGTTATAAATCCATGCTTCTGTGCGAGCCTAAATAATTTTGGCGCGTAAATAAGATATCCTCCAATAACAGAGCTCATGAAAATGACCATTACTAAGGATTGATAACCGCCCCGATACGCTTTCCCGGCAAAGCCGATCATGGTGTTGCCACTGTATTGTGTAGCGTACAATGTGAGAAACAGCACAAATACACCCATGCCCCTTCCAGCAAGGTAAAAATCAGCCAATGTGTTTTCCTTGCGGGCTAAACGTCCCGCCAACCCAATTCCAATCAATGAGAACAGGTACACACTCATGAAAATAAGTCCGCCCGTATTTAATAGGGGATCAGGATTCATTGTTATTTTTTTTAGTCGACCAGTAAATTTGAAGTAGTAATGAAATAATGCATGAATACAAAATAATCATTAAGAATGAATAAAATGCCCAAGCTGGAAAACCAAGGATGATTTGTTCGGAAGATATGAACAAGGGTGTAGTAAGTACACAGGCCAGGATTGAAATGATATACGCTTTTTTTGGCATTATTATTGTTTTAGTAATTCAAGGTGAACGTTCAGCTTTTGAAATATTTCTACTTCTAATTATCTCGAAATTTATTTTTGTTACACTAATGATTTTATTTTTTTCCTATCTCCTGGAAAAATAAATATACAGATTAATTGATGTTATGCTACCAGATCTATAGAATTAATCAAGCATGGATGCGCCCAGCGCTGGTGCTTCATCCCCTAATTCATTCAAAAAAATATCGACACCATCCATCCCATTCCCAATGGCATATTTGACCGCATTCTTTTCTATAATAGGCAGCAAGTCATCCTGCAACTCATGGTAAATGGTCCCTCCAAGTATAATACGTTCGACACCAGTGATATTGATGACGTTGGCAATACCGATACCTAGCGCTCGCGCTTGATACTCAAGCAATTCAGACAGCACCGGGTCGCCCTTACGCCAGGCCTTAAAAATATCGGTTGCACGAAAACTGCTAGGATCAATATGGCATACCGCACCAGCAGCCAACTTTTCACCAAGCATTGTTTTAAGACCATGGTAACTCACAATTGCTTCTAAACATCCATGGCGACCACATTTACATAAAGGACCATCTATGTCAATGACCACATGACCAACTTCTGCGGCAGTAGAATTAAAACCGGTTACCAGTTTGCCTTCGTAAATGTAGCCTCCGCCAAGACCAGTGCCGGGATAAAAAGTAAACAATGATGAAACCCCCTTACCAGCACCTAATTTATACTCTGCCAAAGTTGCCATATTCACATCATTACCCAACTTTATATCCACACCGGTCCTTTCCTTGAGCATATCCCGGACTGGTAATTCTTTTTCTTGAAATGCAGTAAGATGTTTCGCATGGCCAAGCTTATTATCTACCGGACTTGGCAGCGCAATGCCCACTGATGCGATTTTTTCATCATCCACTTGCTCAACAAGCGCAGTATATACATTGCTTATCTGGTCCATGACTACTGAGATATCTGCCCTATTTGATAAGCGGTGTTTTTTCCGGTGAACCACTTTATGGTCGCTGTCCGTAACAATCCCTAGTACTTTTGTTCCACCTAGATCAAGTCCTATTCTATATGACATAGTTACGTTTTATTTCCTATCTTTCAATTTATACTGCATCTACTGCGTTTTGTAATAACGTATTTACTTGCTCAGCTAAATCGCGAAGATTATCACTATCAACTATGATCATCATTTGGCTAGCGTATTTTATTTTCAGTATTTACAAATGAAATACCTACAGTTCGTTTATAGCCATAACTCATGAAGTTGTTATCCTAAATTTGTTGAAATTAGCATTCATTGCACAGCATTCCATGCTTCCATGCCACCCAACATATTTACCGCATTAAACCCATGCGAAATTAATATGCGTGTACCGGTCTGCGATCTGTTCCCGCTGCGGCATATTACAATAATTTCCTTTTCCTTATGTTCATTTAATTCATCAACCCGTTGCTCTAATTCCTGAATTGGGAGCAATACTGCACCTGCTATGTGACTCAAAGGTCCGTCAAATTCAGTTACAGTACGTACATCCAATAAAAGAATATTATTTTTTGCGTTTATTTTTTTCTGGACATCAGCAACCGTTATGTTGGGGAATTCTTTTACCGGTGTTTGTTCAATTGTTTTTTGATTACACGCTCCTACAATAAGCACTGCAATAACATAAATGACTGGTAGATATTTCATTAATTATTTATTCGGAAACTGATGCAGAATTGAGGCAATACAGGCGGTAAGCTTTTTAGCATAGGGTATATGGACAAATTCATTAGGGCCGTGGGCATTGGATTGCGGTCCAAGGATGCCCGTAATGACAAACTGAGCTTGCGGAAATTTCTCGCCCAGCATGGCCATAAATGGTATGGTGCCACCCTCGCCTATGGACAAGGCTGGTTTATTAAAATATGCCTGGGATGCTTCCTGGATAGCAGCATCCAGCCAGGAATCCAATGCCGGCGCGTTCCATCCGGTTGCAGGTTCATCGAATTTAACTTCTACACTGGCATTGTAAGGTGGATCTACCGTTAAAGCCTTCCGCATCGCATCTACTGCAATTTCTTTATCAAGGGTAGGTGGAATGCGCATCGATAAGCGTAACGCTGTGTAAGGTCGTAATACATTACCTCCATCTTTTACAGCAGGGACACCATCCATACCCACAATAGATAATGCTGGTTTCCATGTTCGTCTCAGGGTGCTTTCAACGGGGTCTTCTGTGGAAGGGTTCATAGATCCATGCCAGGGAAATTTTTCAGTTTCACCATCCATAGCCGCAATTAAATCTACGGCTTCCTTTACCCTGTAGTCCGGAATTTCAACAGTTAGTTCATCCAGCAGTATGGTCCCGGTTTTTTCATCTTCCAACTTCGAAAGAAGCTGCCGTAATACCCTGAATGAAGATGGCACCAATCCACTTGCAGACCCTGAATGAACTCCTTCTGTTAGCACATCAACACGAACGGTACAGCCAATGAGGCCTCGCAATGATGTAGTTGTCCAGAATTGTTCATAGTTACCTGCACCAGAATCCAGGCAAACCACTAGATTAGGTACCCCAATAACTGCGCTGCAATGATCCATGTAAAATGGTAGATCTGGCGAACCACTTTCTTCGGAAAATTCAATTAAAATGAGTATCCTTGGGTGTTTCATACCTTGTTTTTTTAATGAACGGACAGCTGCTGTAGCAGCGAACATTGCATAACCATCATCTGCTCCACCCCGGCCATACAGTTTATCTCCTTCCATAACAGGGGTCCAGGGACCAAATCCATCCCGCCAGCCTTCCATTTCCGGCTGTTTATCCAAGTGGCCATACATAAGGATATTTCCTTCTGCTTCACCTGGACAATCGATCAATATCAATGGTGTTCTATTATTTTCCTGAAAAACATGAACAGTACTGGGTTCCGGTTTATGTTTTTCAGCCCATGCTTGAGCCAACTCCAATGCTGCTGCCATATGACCACTTTCAACCCAGTCCGGATCAAAATCCGGTGATTTATTAGGAATCCGAATATAATCCACTAGAGTTGGGACAATATGGTCATCCCAAAATTGGTTTACGTAATCCTCATTTTTTATTTGATCCATCAGCTATTAATATAAAATATAGGGTCATAATTTCGCTTTTTCTGATCAAAGGATTCAGTAATTATTTTCTGCCTAATTCTGAGGCGATTATATTCAACCGATAGATATATATTGAATAGATAATAATGACAAAACACCCATTACTAAATGAAGTACAAGATGGCAGTAGGTTAAAAAATGTTTCCGAGGAGTTTGGCACACCACTTTATACCTATTTTGGTGAACAAATACGCAATAACCTGGATCGCATTGATACGGCATTACGCGCAAATTTTAAAAAATATCAGATCTATTATGCTGTAAAATCCAACAACAATCCAAACTTACTCGCTTTCATGCATCAGCATCTCCCAACTCTGGGGGCTGATTGTTCCAGTCCCGGAGAATTGCTGGCGGCCGAAAGGGCCAGTATTCCCTTTACTAATTGTGTTTATACTGGTAATTATGAATCTATGGATGATTTACAATGCGCTGTTGATAGCGGCTGTGAAATAAATCTAGATGATGAGACATCATTCACGCGACTGAAAAATATTTGTATTCCAGAATATATAAGTTTCCGACTAAATCCTGGCGTCGGCAAAGGTCGTTTTGCTGAAATAGTTACCGGTGGTCGCGAAGCCAAATTTGGTATTCCTGTTGAAAATATCGCTGCTGTGTATAAATCAGCCTTAACAGATGGTGTAAAAACTTTTGGATTACAATGCCATTCAGGATCAGCTATTCTTGATCAAAAACATTTCAGAGAAAACACCCAACTAATTCTTAAAACAGCACGCCATATAGAGGATATTATTAACCATAGATTATTGAAAATTTCCATCGGTAGCGGTTTCGGCATTCCCTATGTTGATGATGAAGATCCACTCAATTTTAATGATGTATTTGATCTGGTAGCCGAAGTTTTCAAAGAATTCTATGGACAGCATCAACATGATTGGCCTATCCTATGCATCGAGCCTGGTCGCGCACTTGTAGGTGATGCGGCTATACTTCTGGCCCAGGTGACTGGTATAAAGGATAGTTACAAAACATTTATCGGATTGGATGCTGGTATGGAAACACTAATGCGTCCGGCACTATACGGTGCAGTCCATCGCATCTACAAAGTTGGCGCCGTTACAGAAAAACAAAATATAACTGTTGATGTCACTGGTCGCATATGTGAGAATACAGATCGCCTAGCAGTAGATATTCCCTTTCCAGATGTAGTTGAAGGTGACTTAATTGCTATCATGGATACCGGTGCGTATGGATATTCCATGGCCCACCAGTTCAACACACGACCACGACCTGCTGAGGTACTTGTTGATAAGGGTGCACCACGCCTTATTCGATCTCGCGAAACAATAGAAGATATTTTCCGTAATTGTGATAATTAGTTAAAGGGATGCAAATAGTACGTCCAATTATATTGGTCTTTATAACAATGTCATTGTTCAGCTTTGGGCAGGAACGCCCCAGCATTCACCAAATTCAGCTTGAATACTATAATGATAACTATACTGCACCCCCAGATCAACGCACTAACGAACCAATTATACCCGTTCAACCACGCAATCTGACACCAACACATGAAATGTTTGGTTATCATCCTTACTGGATGGGAACTGCTTGGCAAAACTATAACTACAACTTGATTTCAACCATCGCCTTCTTTAGTGCTGAAGCGACCGCAACTGGCGGTCTAAATAATCTTCATGGCTGGCCGGTCACAGGCTTAATTAATACTGCCCACGCCAACGGTGTGGATGTGGTGCTTTGCGTTACCCTTTTCAGCAATAGTGATCTGGTAACTCTGCTGAGTAATGCAACTTATCGGCAAAACCTGATTGATAACCTGCTAACACAAGTACAAGCTGGCAACGCCGATGGCGTCAATGTAGACTTTGAATCATTCCCTGTGTCTCAGAAACAAAATATGGTGCAGTTCATCACTAATCTTACAAACACCTTTCACAATGAAATTCCAGGTTCACAAGTTACACTTGCTACCCCTGCCGTGGATTGGAACGATGGCTGGGATTATAATGCATTGGCTACTATAAGTGATGGGTTGTTCATCATGGGGTACGATTACTATTACAGTGGTAGCTCCAGTACTGGACCTAATGCGCCGCTTACTGGAAATGGATATACGGTTTCCTGGACAGTAAATGATTATTTGAATAAGACCAATAACCAGGCTGATAAATTAATCATTGGCTGCCCTTATTTCGGTTTTGAATGGCCGGCTACATCCAGTTCAGCTGGTGCATCTACTACAGGCACTGGTTCAGCAAAATTCTATGCAGAAATGGAAGGGAATGCACTATCATACGGAAAACTATGGCATGAATCATCACAGACACCATGGTACCGCTATCAAAACCCTAACTGGATACAAGGCTGGTATGATGACAGTTTATCCTTATCCCTGAAATATGATTTTGCTATCAATAATGATCTATTAGGGGTTGGTGTTTGGGCAATGGGTTATGATGGCAGCAACCCTGAACTCTGGGACTTGCTCTCTGCTAAATTTGGCGCTAATGCACCGCCGACAACACCAAGCAGGTTGATTATCAAGAATGTTGGTAGTGGTGATGTAATGATAGACTTTCAGGGAGCGCAAGCTGCTGATATCTACATCGCACTACGAGGTTACCTTGATAACAACACTCTTGATACATTGGGTATTTACACTCAACGACCAATTATTATTGATAACCTGACCGCAGGTGAACCTTATTTTCTTTCTATTTCCGCTAGGAATGACTTCGGTTCCAGTCCCCAGACAGAATTGCTGGGTGTAATACCAACAACTGGGAATGTAAAGTGTTTGATCATAAATGGCTTTGATCGGGTAAATGGCACTACCAATACATTTGACTATATAAAGCAGCACGGCAGTGCTTTTCATGCACAAGGTTATCCTTTTGATAACGCAACCAACGAAGCAGTTATAGACGGCTACATTGACCTCGATAACTATGCAGTTGTAGACTGGATCCTCGGCGAAGAAGGTACAGCTACCAGCTCATTTACGGGAGCAGAACAAGACCTGGTGGAATCGTATTTAGAAAATGGGGGGTTTCTTTTTGCGTCTGGTTCAGAGATTGGCTATGACCTTGCTAGTCAAGGCAGTACCTCTGACGGTCAATTCTTCCAGAACTATCTGAAAGCAAACTATATCTCCGATGCGGCCGGCGGACAGCAAGGAACCTACAGCGGCTATGGTGTAACCAATTCATTGTTTGATGGAATATCCGATATCACCTTTGATAACGGAACTCACGGCACTTATGATGTGGACTGGCCTGACGGCATTAAACCAGTTAATGGTGCTGAGGTATGCGCAAAATATAATGACGTAGATTATACAACCCGCGGCGGCATGGGTATCAGCTATACCGGCACATTCGGCAATAGTAGCGAAAACGGCGGTGTTGTATTTCTATCTGTTGGTTTTGAAACAATTTATCCCGAATCAAAACGGGATCAATTGCTGGATAGGATTCTCAACTTCTATGAAACTGAGCTCAGTATTGCAAATAATTCACAAGTTGCCTTACCGCAAGCAGTATCAATTCATGCACTGTATCCAAATCCAACAAATTCATCCCTTACATTAGAATTCCTAACAGATCTAAACAACGAGGTTGTGCAGATTGCAATCATCGATATTTTGGGGCGGCAAGTAAAGACCGTCAATATTTCGTTGGCGGGTACATACAAACAAACGTGGGTGTGGGATGGGTTGGACGATCACAACAGAGAATTACCAACGGGTATATACATCTTGACTTTAACCAGTGGTCAAACCATCGATACCAGAAAAGTTACCATTTTAAAATAATGGAATATTTTAAATGGAAATTATTTTTGGTTTTGACTATCACTTTTCTATCAGCCCAGACTAGGAAATCCACTCATCAGATTCAGGCTGAATATTATAAAACCATCACAACACCTCCAGTGCACAAGGTTACGGTTCTAACTGGTTTAGATGTACTGCTGGAAAAAAAGATTGATTTGATCACTGGTAAAGCTATCGCCCTGATCACCAATCAGACTGGAATCGACCGCTATGGTATACCAAATTATAAACGACTGTTGTCTTTGGATGACATCCACCTGAAAGTGATTTTTTCCCCTGAACACGGTCTATTTGGCGAGGCCGATGAAGAAATAACATACGATAAAAAGATCGCTGACCTTCCTGAGGTATTCAGTCTATATGGTACCGTACGCAAACCAACGCCGGAAATGTTGCAGGGTGTAGACCTGATCATCTATGATATTCAGGATATCGGTGCGCGCTTTTATACCTATATTTCAACTTTAGGTCTGGTCATGGAAGCTGCAGCTGAGTTACAAATACCAGTGTTGGTATTGGATCGCCCCAATCCAATCCGCAGTGATATAGTCGAAGGTCCATTATTGGATTTGAAATATCAGTCCTTCGTTGGCAAATATCCCATTCCCATCCGCTATGGTTGGACCGTAGGGGAACTGGCCCAAAAGATTGTTGCAGAACAATGGCTTGCTGCCACCCCATCCCTAAGTGTCATATCCATGGAAGGTTGGTATGCTTCCCTCTGGTATGATGAAACAACTTTGCCCTGGGTCAAACCTTCGCCTAATATACCTGACGTAGGTACCGCACTAATATACCCGGGTATGTGTTTGCTGGAAGGAACGAATGTTAGTGAAGGCCGCGGCACAGACCATCCCTTTAAATGGTTTGGTGCTCCCTGGATTGATGGTAAAATACTTTCCCAAGAGCTGAATAAACTGCAGTTGCCTGGTGTCGTTTTTGTACCGAAATCATTTACACCTGTATCCATACCCGGTGTAGCAGATAAACCCAAGTATGAGAATCAGCTCTGTAACGGCATTGAGATCAGAGTTATTGCTAGGAATGAGTACCAAAGCCTTAACGTAGGAGTAAGTGTAATAAAAAAACTAAAGGAATTTTACCCAGAAAACATTGTCTTTAAGGAAAATCGATTGAACAGGTTATGGGGTAGCGACACGCTGGTTAAAGAGCTGCAGAAAAAGCGGATCCCTATCAATTTCTATGCCGCTGGAGGGCTTACGATATTTCTTTTACTGACTTTATTAATCAACTAGGATAATTAAATGACTGATAAATCTATATTTCGTTTATTCACAAAGTCATGTTCCATCATATTACTACTATCCGTATTTATAAATTCTTGCAGTTTTACACTAGGGCAAACACCTGCGAATAAACTGGTCAAAGTAAAAGAAATTATACCTGACATTGAAATTGAACTTAAATACGCGACTGCGGAAAACTTTACCAAACAAATATTGTACCCAACAAATACGTGTTTTCTAGCATTTGGCGCCCTTGTAAATCTTAAACTGGTCCAGGACAGCCTCCGCAATTTACAATTCCATAATGGGATGAATTATGCTGGTGGTCTGGGATTGAAAATCTGGGATGGTTATCGACCTCGATCTGTTCAATACCGCATGTGGGATATTGTACCTGATCCACGCTATGTGGCTGATCCAAATATTGGCTCTTCTCATAATCGTGGTGGCGCAGTTGATCTAACCATAATTGATTTTTCCACAAAAAAAGAATTAGATATGCCCACCGTTTTTGATTTCTTTGGCGTTGAAGCACAACATGAATACATGGAACATCCTCTCCATGTCATTGTAAACCGGGAATTGTTGAAAAATCTAATGACCAATGTAGGCGGTTTCTCAATATACGCGGAAGAATGGTGGCACTACAAATACCCACCATCGGATAATTTCCCCCTGCTCGATTTTCAACCAAAATGAATATCAACAAAAATTATAATTGTGAGTCAATTGTAAAACCATAAACTAATTCAATCCATTTCATATTATTAATTTTTACAGAAAACAATATTTAGGATAATAAATAAAACATTGCCTAGAAATGGTAACCAATAGATAGCCGCTGTATCATACCCAGTGGGCCAAAGTCGGCAATAGAATATTCCAGTTTTAAAATAGTTGATGTACGGGGGATGCGATAATGGAGCCCCGTTCCAAAGGTAGGCCCCTCGATCGAGTCATCCTTTCCGAAAGATGGATAACCAGCTCGGATAAAGACCAATTCATTATATGCTGCTTCTAAACCAAGGTTTAGATATTCATAATTATCATTGGGATGTATAGCATCAATTGCAAAAACAGCCTGAAGTAATGGTGTATTTATAAGGTAGCCGCCAATGCCCACCCGGAAAAACAACGGCAAGGGAAATGCATCTGTTTGATATTCGGCGTTAACAAATTCAACATTCCCCTGGTTTCCAGGGTCTGGGTCTACGCTAATATTCATATCACGACCGGAAAGAGAT
>CAJXWT010000073.1 GCA_913062595.1 uncultured Fidelibacterota bacterium | reverse complement strand
ATTTTTGGAATGCCGGTACAATCCTACGTTATAGACCATAAGGGTAAACAGCTGGGCCTTGAATTCAGGAAATCTGGCGACTTGGGGCCTGTCTTGGAGAAGATATATCATTCTTTCTCGTTGACGAAACAATAAAGAGTTCATCATGAAAGCACCATTCAGGAAAAGCAATCACGCGGCGGTACTGGCCCGGGATTTGACAGCCGCCAGGGATTTTTATGAAACTGTTATGGAACTGGAATTGCTTGACTCTTCAGATGAACAATTGGTTTTTAAGACCGGCGATTCCTTTTTTTATGTGGTTCATGATCCTGACCGCACCGGAACCGTATTAGAATTTTCAGTGAATGACCTGGATGCTGCCAAGGACAGGCTGTTAAACAAGGGCTGCCGGATAATCAAGTGGGAAGGGAAAGGGAAAGACTGTTATCTGCAGGATCCCTTTGGAATGATCTTTAACCTATGGGAAGAAAACACAGAAAAGTAACGGGGGCATGTCTCTGTGGACAGGTTCAGTTCACGGTAAAGCTGCCGGTGAAATGGTGTGCGCATTGCCATTGTACCCGCTGCCAGCGATCCCATGGCGCCGGGTTTGTCACATGGTTTGGAGTGAACAAAGAATATTTTACCCTGGAAAAAGGTGAAAAATTATTAAAATGGGTTTCATCCTCTAAAAAATCAGAATATGGATTCTGTAGCCGTTGCGGTAGCTCCATGCTGTTTCGTTCCACCAAATGGCTCGATGAGATCCACATTACTTTGGCCAATGTCCACAACGATATAGGGTTAAAACCACAGGCCCATGTCTTTTTTGATACTCATGTAGATTGGTTGAATTTTGAGGATAGGCTTGAACGACATGTGGACCCTAAAGCCAAGAGATAGTCATTAATATTGATCAATGCTATAGTTAAAAGGAATTAGATAGGAGCCCAGCGGGCTTTTTGTTTATAGACATTGTAGGACTGGTGGGGTGTAAAATTGGTTCTCGAAGAGGCTAAAATTAATGGAACGCATAATTATTAGTTTACTTATTTTGTCAACAATCTTGTTTGCACAGGTCACAGTGGATGTCTATATCTACCTTGCAAACCAAACAGATCAAAGTGGCATTCAAGTACTGTTTGAAAGAACTGCCCCCAGTAGTTTAACTGAAACGGCAACAACAGATGCGAATAGTTACTATACAGCACAATTAGAAATTGGCTTGGCATAATGCTATGGAAATCCCTCGTAGTAAATAATTGAATTGAGCCCCCGCAGTTTGCGTGGGCTTTTTTATTCTAAACTTTCTCGAATTAGTTTCTAATTGCCATAATTTCCGGCCACATGAAACGAATTTCTTCCATCATTTCTATACTTTCGATACTGCTTAGCCAGCATCCCGGGGATGATATTGTGCGGAAAGGGGTAAATGCCTTTTATAATTATGATTTCGAAAAAAGTATCCACATTCTGGGCCAGGCCCGGAAAGACTATTTCGAAAATCCCGTTGTACATGTCACCTGGGCGGCGGCACGCTGGCGTCGCAACGAGGCCCATCTACCCCTCAACCAGATCTATGTCAGCCTGGATGTAGATTTGGATGAAATTGAAGCTGGTTATGTTGGTTTGCTGGAAAAGTACCCTGATCATCCGGAATATTTGCTGTATATGGGTACCGCCCGGGGATTAAAAGCACGTATTTTACTGGGTCAGAAAAAATGGATCCCAACATTGATCACGGCTTACCAGGGTTTTCGTGTGATCCAGCAAGCGCTGGAAAAGGATCCCGAGCTCATGGATGCTTACCTGCCCCTTGGGATCGTAGAATATTATGCCGGTTTGAGCAATATCCTGGTAAAGGCAGGCGCGGAATTATTTGGGCTGGAGGCTTCACGGGAAGCGGGGATTCGTAAGATAGAAATTGCTGCCACCCAAAGTCCCTGGGCTTGGACGGAAGCCATGAGCATCCTGTCGTTTATTTACCTTTTTGCTGATATTGATGATCAACGGGGTTTGGAAGTGAGCCGGACGATCGCTGAGAAATACCCCAATAATTATGATTATCAAATTCATTATGTGGAAAGCTTGCTGCGCGTTGGCGAAATGAAAATGGCGAAAAAAGTCCTAAATAAACTGAACGCCCTAATGTTGGAATTGACAGCCATGCAGCAGCGTTGGTTTACTTCCTATTTGAATTATGTCTGGGGGCACTATTACTTTTTACTGGGGGAAGACAAAAAAGCTTTGGGGTTCCTGGATCACTGTATCCAGTTATACAATGCAGAGCTGGATGCGATCCTGGCCAATGCTTATTTGCTGAAAGGTCAAATCCATGACCGTCAGCAGCAGCGGATGGAAGCGGTGATTGCCTATAAAAAATGTATCGAGCGGGATAATTATACCTACGCCATCACTCTGGCGAAGCAATATTTGGATGAACCATTTCAGGGATAGGACGTTGTAATTTCCCAAATCGTATTATGATTGAACGCAGAAAAACGAAGCTAGTCAGAGTCGATGATGTACTGGTGTACAGGGCCGGTGAGATGTCCATGAAAGCATACAGTAGAAGATGCACCCATTCGGGATGTTAGATTGGCGGTTTCAGTAGCGGAGTATCCAGCTGCGGCTGCCACGGCAGCAGGTTCAATACCTCCGAAGCGGCGCTCAAGGAACCGGCAACATCCTTGCTGTCCCAGTACAGCGCGGACAAATCAAGAAATATCATCACCATTACCGGATGAAGCACTTTTCAGCGTTGTTTCAATAGGCTGGACTTTTTCCTAAAAAAAGTGAAAAATTCGGTATGCTAATTCACATTCTCAAGGCTAACACAGGGCGGAAAACATGAGAGTTATTTATCGAGGTGATCTGGACGGAATCGTATCTGCTGCAATCCTGATGGAGGTCGGGCTCTGCGACGAGCTGGTCCAGGCACATCCCAATGATATGCAGGCCGGTAAAGTGGATGTCCAGGAAGGTGACATCATCTGCAATCTGCCCTATCATTCCAACTGCGGCATGTGGTTTGACCACCATTCATCTGTAATTGATTCATCGGCCATGCCGGAAGAATTTACCGGACTGGTGGAAGTGGCACCGAGTGCTGCAGGCCTGGTATTTAAGTATTTCCTGCCCGATCATCCGGAACTCAGTAAATATGAACAATTAGTCAAGGAAACAGATCTGGTGGACAGCGCGGATCTAACTTTGGACCAGGTGAAAAATCCGGAAGGTGCATTTCTGCTTGGCTTCCTGACCGATCCGCGGACCGGCATGGGTTACCAGCAGGACCTGAACATCAGCAATTTTCAGTGGGTTTCGTCCCTGGTGGAGCTGTTGACAAAATATTCTGTGGAAGAGGTTTTGGATATGCCTGACTCGAAAGAACGGGTGAATCGTTATCTGGAGATGCAAGAAGTAGCAACAGTATTTTTCAGTGAAAATTCACATCTGGACAGGAATGTGATTGTTTCCGATTTCCGCAGGAAGGATATTCTCCCGGCCAACCGCTTTTTGATTTACACCCTGGATGGCCTTTCAGAAGGGAATATCTCGGTCCGCATATCTAACGGAAAAGCGGGGGAATTTGATGTGATTTCGGTTGGTTACTCGATTTTCAACAAAACATCGAATGTGGACTGCGGTGCTTTGTGCGCGAGTTACGGTGGCGGCGGACACACTGCGGTGGCCACCTGCCAGCCGGTGCTGGATAAAAGTGCCGAAGTTTTCAAGGAAATTATTATCGCCTGCAGGGAGTAGGTCTGGATAATAAGACAGATCAGTTTTCTCCAAAACTAACCCGAAGGCGATTCATCAAGACCGGAATCACCGCGGCTGCAGGCGGAGTAATCTTTCCGCTGAGGACTTTTGCCAATACCTGTGAATTAACTACCAATGATGCCGAAGGACCTTTTTACGCCTCCGATGCGCCCTTCCGTAGCGTGATTGCTTCCGAGGACGAGCCCGGTGACCGATTTTTTATCAGTGGCAAGGTATTTTCCGACGACTGCTCTACACCCCTGGAAAATGCAGTGGTGGATATCTGGCATGCCAACGATAACGGTTGCTACAGTATTTTTGAAAGCTGCACTACCGGGAATCCTAGTAACGACGAGTACAATCTGAGGGGCAGGGTCTATACCGATCAGGGTGGAAGTTACTTATTTGAAACGATTAGACCCGGATTCTATGGGAACAGGCCCCAGCATTTCCACTACAGGATCGTTGCTGCTGATGGTACGGAACTGATCACTCAGGTTTATTTTGAGGGCGATCCAAACATAGCGGGAGATTCCTTGGCATCAGATCCGGATGCACAGAACAGGATCATTCCGGTTCAGGAAAATGATAATGGGTTTTCCGGGACTTTTGACATTAGCCTGGATGTAGAGTCAGTGATTGACATAGATGAACCCTGGATGCCCGTTCCGGAAAATTTTGCTCTGTATCCTGCTTTTCCGAATCCGTTCAATGCCATTACTGAAATTCGGTTTAATATTGGGGTGGACTGCCATGCGAGTCTGGAAGTATTTAACCTGAACGGAAAGCACGTGAAAGAACTGATGGAGGTGTTCATCAAAGCAGGAGAGCATCAGGTTGTGTGGAATGGAAAAGATGGTTCGGGAAATCCGGTTCCGTCCGGGTTGTATGTGATCCGCTTTGACACAGCCCATTTTTCTGATTACCAAAAGGTACTGTTGGTAAAATGAGCGCCAAAGCAAACTTGCGCACCTTTATTTTTACCTTTACTGGTGATAAGATTATTTTCCGGAGGTAATCATGTATTCTAAATACCACCTTGATCTGAAAAATCCATGCAGGAAATTGATTTAATTGTCGATCTGGAAGACAATATGGACTTGAATTGATTGCCTAAAATCACCGATAAGGATTTGGAAATGGTTGAGAAGGTTGAAAGAGCACTGGAAAAATTGATGAGCGTGTAGATAGATGAAAACGACTATAGCTAACCTGCTTTTAATACTGTTTATTTTTTACTGCGTCACGTTGGCATTTTTATATTTTAAACAGAGCTCATTTATATTTTTCCCCACAGGAATAAGCAAAAGCAAGGAATTCCTTCTCAAGCAATTTTCTCATTTTGAAGTAAATATTAATCATGACGGCTTTAATCTACATGGATGGTTTATAAATAGAGAGAGCAGTCCTGAGCATCCCCTTATCATTTATTACGGTGGCAATGCTGAGGAAGTTTCAAACAACCTTTTTGACCTTGAAAAGTATGAGAAAGAATCATTATTGTTTATGAACTATCGCAGTTATGGAAAGAGTACCGGCAGCCCCAGCCAAGCCAGCCTTTTTTCGGACGCCTTGTTTATCTTCGACCATTTTTCAGACACGTATAGCATTTCCTCAACCAATATTATTCTCATGGGTCGCAGCCTGGGTACAGCGGTAGCAACCTATGTAGCAAAACATAGACAGGTTAAAGCGGTCATATTGATCAGCCCTTTTGATAGCCTGGTAAAAATTGCGCAAGAGCATTACCCCGTATTTCCAGTGAAATTGTTGCTGAAGCAACCGTTTGAATCTGTTCAAATCGCCCAGGAAATAACAGCCCCTATGATTGCGATTATTGCCGGTCAGGATAGGATTATTTCAAATGAACGGTCCGTAAATTTAGTAGAACATTGGGGTGGAAAGAGTCATTATGTGACAATAAAAGATGCCGGCCATAATACTATCAGCAATTACCCGCAGTATTGGGATACACTTAGACTTTTTATGTCCAAAATGGCGAAAATATCTGTCTGAGCAATGTACCATGAAGCGATGATTACCAACAAGATGGTTAGGCATCAACCCCCACCACCTAAAGGGGTTTTTTGCTTGTGAGGGTGTTGGTAGATTTGGACTCACCATGAAAAAAACACCCCTACTTTTACTTTTTATTTCTTAGAGCAAAATCTTGACATTTTGTCAAGGTTTCACACCATAATAAACCACAACGGTTCTTGTTGAATATTCTTTCTATCCAGTTGTATCATTGAGTATCAATTAAAGTCAAATGAGCGATAAAAAGACAAAACCTATTCTTACCATAACAAGCGAAAATGAGGTGTTATTTGATGATAAGATTCCTCAGTTGCCGGATTTCAAAAGCGAGGATTGGTATAGAGTATTACAGGATATTGATAAGCCAATATTGTTATGGCAAATTGATAAAAAAGATAGCAGTAGAGCTACAAGTGAAGTCAATCAAGCGCTTAAACTGGAAACAGCGTTCGCTGGTGTTCATAATCCAGATTTATTGAAACAATTATTGGATTACTGGACCTTAAGGCGAGATAGGTTAATTAAGCAACTGGAAGATCAGAATATTGGTCGAACTACCCTAATTGGTGTTGATAAAGCCAATCAGATCCTAGCCTATGAGCGTGCTATCTGGATAGCGATAAACAAATATATACAGAACTGTAATAAGCTTTATGATATAAGTTTAGCAAAGGATTACCCTGCGGCTCAAAAAAAGCATATAAGCATCAGCAACCTACCGCAAGTAGCACAAGATTTTCAGCCGAACTATGGGTTGGTTGTGCTAAATCAATACTGTGAAGATATTTTAGACCGTACGTATTCTGAACGCATAAAAATCGATGATAATAGGGTAGCGGCAATATTAAATGAGAGCAACATTATTATTGATGGACTCTGTCCCACCATTGATTGGAAAGATATTTCATTTGTCTTTATTAGGAAGGAAGAGATTGAATTCAGATTTCAAGGCAAGCTGCTTATACTTCATCCAGATTATGAAAATGGATTGAAGTCAAAAGATAGAAAGCTAACTGCTGAATGCAGAACCCTATGGGCATTTGCTCTTACAAGAGGTGTAATTACCAAACATACCAGAAAAATTATTCGTGATGTCCGTGTAACGCAGAAGAATGTTTCCAGATTAAGAAAGTGGCTTAAGACTTTAACTGGTCAGCAGTCCAATCCAATCAAGTATAATATGGTGGATGGATATAAATGCCGGTTTAGTGTTCAGCAAGTTGTTTATACTGTGGAGTCTGATGGTACGCTGACAGACCGCTTTGTATCCTGACACAAAATTACGGAATTACAATATAAATCTCTCTCAATGAACTAAATATTTTAGTCAAGATGTGATGAATACAAAAGAGGGCATTACCTATAAAGGGGAATATACCAAAAGAACAGAAAATGGAGTACTGTTCCAAGCAGATAGTGTACTTAATCCGCAAGAGATAGCTTTATCTAAAATCAATAAATTAGTTTTGGCTGATGGCACACTAATTATTGATTACGGCAGAAAATATCACCAAACCATCATTACATAAATGGGCTGTACTGGGCTTCAAAGAAGCACCAAACTCTGATTCGAAAAGATTATACACCCCTTAATTCATAACTGCGTGCCACCCGGTCAATCGCAACCATAAATGAGGCAATCCGCATCGGCACATTTTTCTCTTGTTTGATTGCGTAAACCTCATCAAATGCCTTCACCATTTTTGTTTCCAGTTTTGTATCCACTTCTTCTAATTCCCACTTGAATTGCTGGAGGTTTTGGACCCATTCAAAATAGGAAACAGTCACACCGCCAGCATTGGTAAGTATGTCAGGGATGATGGGAACCTTTTTGCTCCATAATACATCAGCTGCCTCCGGCGTAACCGGACCATTCGCCGCTTCAATGACAATTTTACAGTTGATTGTATCAACATTTTTTTCATTGATGGCTCCGCCTAGAGCTGCCGGAATTAAATAATCGCATTCAAGGGCCAATAGTTCCTCATTGGTTAGTTTTTGTCCCTGACCACAGCCGTCGATGGTTCTATGTTCATAGTTGTAATCAAATAAACTGGGAACATCCAGTCCATTCGGGTCATGCACACCGCCAGTGACATCACTGACGGCAATGATCTTACAGCCATAATCATCTAAGAATTTTGCTGCAAAGGAGCCCACATTCCCAAAACCTTGCACAACGACCGTTGCATTTTCTAAATCAACATCGTAATTCTTAGATGTTTCCCGCACTGTGATGGCTGTGCCCTTCCCGGTCGCATGCTCGCGGCCTTCCGAGCCACCCAGCTCCAATGGCTTGCCGGTCACACACGCCGGTGTATAACCGTGTGTTTGACTGTATTCATCCATAAACCAGCCCATGACCTGAGCATTTGTATTTACATCAGGTGCAGGAATATCGATGTTCGGACCGATGAAGGGGTCTATTGCCCTGAAAAATCTCCTGGACAGGCGTTCCATTTCATTCCTGCTGTACTTGCTGGTGTCTATCTGGATGCCGCCTTTCCCGCCGCCGTAGGGAATATCGAGCAGGGATGTTTTCCACGTCATCAATGCGGCTAATGACCGGACCTCTGCCAGGTCAACGTGGTGGTGATAGCGGATACCGCCCTTGAAAGGGCCCCGGGTGTTGTTGTGCTGCACTCGGAAACCGACTAAACTTTCCACTTTTCCACTGTCCAGCCTAAATGGGACTTCTACGGTCAGTTCCCTGTCTGGCATTTCTAACGCCTTGGCAATCTCAGGCTTTAGTCCTAGCAGTTCTACTGCTTTTTGGTATGATCCGGATGATGAGGTTATACTAGAATGCTGCATATATTATCTCCAATTATCGGTGTTATTTAAAAAAGACTATAGTTACAAATGTAAGATATTCAAAATCATCTAATCAAAAACTGATATTTGTTATTTGAATCGGCGCAAGATATGCTGCCGGAAAAGCCAAAAGGGTATACCCATCTGCTTTCTCATTATAGATATTGGCCAATGCTAGAAGACCAGAACTACCCGGCTTGGTATGGACAATAATTTTAACAGGCTTATTTAGATATGCAGCCTGCAGTGAATAGGTGGACAAGCAAATAAGAAAAACCCCGGTTATAAATTTTTTCAGCATAGAGATTTATTTTTCCCAGGTTGTGTAAGGATTTTTTAAGAGCATCATATTATAATATTTTACCTGTCCAGTCACTTCTTCACCGATGAAATCCGGTTTTTCAAATTGTTGATCTTCGCTTTCCAGTTCAACTTCGGCTACAACAAGTCCATCATTAACACCGTGGAATTCGTCAATTTCCCAAGTCAAATTTTCATAGTCGTATTTATAGCGCGTTTTTTCAATCAGCGGTTTATCACATAATGAGAGCAGATGATCTGCGTCCGGAACTGGGATTTCTGTCTCAAATTCATAACGGCTCATCCCGCTTTCGCTACCCATGCCTTTTATGGTAAGGACACCTTTTTTGGATCCGTCTTTCTCAACGGTCCTTACGCGGACAGCTCGTTCTTTTTCCGGCTGAAGGTAACCTTGTCGCATGGTGGTTCCGCTCATGCCTTCCGGTAAGAAAGAAACCAAAAACTTACATTCAATTTCTTTTCCCATTACAATTCCTTTCTAATTTGCTAGTGGTTTATCGATCCAGCCAATTACACGTTTTATAGTCTGGAGATAATTAATGTTTTCTACGCCATCAAGACCTACATCAATAATAGTTATTTTAATATCATCTACCTCTGTGGATTCAGAATTAATTGTCATTACTTTTGCGCCGTTAATCAGAATATTTCCCACTTCACAAATGGTGTCATTTACCATGTAGCCAAACCGCTCTTTCACCACACTAACTGCTTGTAAATCAGGGTGTTCCTTAACCACAGCCAGAAATTCATCCATGGTGTATTCGGTCTTTTCAAAGACGGGCATCTCTACTTGAAATGCGGGGAAAATGTCGCTTTTTAAAAAATGAACGGATACAGGAAATTCTGTTTTCGTCAGTGGATTCCATTGTTCCAATCCGTCAACAGTTTGGACGTATGTTTTAATATCCATTTTCCCGTCACGGATTTTAGTATTGTTGATATCATTGGTACGTGACATGATATAGGTTTCCGGAGAATGACGCACCCAGAGTTTTTCCGGGATAGGGACAGATAATCTTGCCATTCTTTCGGCTTGCTTATTAAAATCCCGCCCAAAGGATCGAAATTCAAATCTGGGTTTGGATATTTCACCAACTTTTAATTTTTCTTTACCCATAATTTGCTCCTTGTTCGTTATATAAGATATTTATACTGGTATAAAACGACTTGAAATTACATATGTGTTATAATGATCAATAGTATAGAGACAAATAGTGTACCAAAAAGGTATTCCGTCGATAAAGTATTAATTTATAAAATAATTATTGCATGGGAGGGATAAAGTTAACTGGTAAAAAGCCTTACCCAATTTGCCTTCCAGATCATCCGGATCAAAAGTATAAAGGTAAAGGTTGGCAAGGTTGGACCGATTTTTTAGGATACACTTTAGGAAAAAAATATGAAAAAACCGAAATTCATTGAACCGGAAATCATCCGAATCCCTGAAGGAAATTTTTTCATGGGAAGTAAAAACGGCACAGTAAATGAAATCCCAATCCATAGTGTATGGCTGGATTCGTATGCTGTTGCTAAGTACCCAGTGACAAACCGCGAATATGCAATCTTCGTAGAAATGTTGGGACATTCACGACCACCATTTTGGAGGGAACCAAAATTTCTGGATCCGGATCAACCGGTAGTTGGTACAAGTTGGTACGATGCTGTCGCGTACTGCGATTGGTTAAGTGGGTTGACTGGAAAAAATTATCGCCTGCTAACGGAAGCAGAACGCGAAAAAGCAGCGCGCGGAGGATTAGTAGACAGTGTGTACCCATGGGGAAACAATCTACCAGCAGATCACTTGGGAGGCCGGAATGCCCGCCATTTACCTGTAGGTACTGAAGGTCCGAATGGCTACGGTCTTTATAATATGTCAGAGGGTGTCCATGAATGGTGTGCAGATTGGTATAGCCGTGTTTACTATAAGGACTCACCAAATCGGAACCCCACAGGTCCCCAGCATGGACATCGACGCGTGGCGCGCGGTGGTTCCTGGCGGCACCTCATCCGCTTCGCCCGCTGTGCAGCTCGAAGCAGTCTCGCCCCTGAGAAACAGTTTAACGATTTCGGGTTCCGGTGTGCGATGACAATTGATTAAATGCTGAAAAGATAACGCTATTGCATACAATAGCTCTCCCCGTTAAATCTCTTGGTCTTTAGTGTAGTTTTTTATGACGGAGGTTTTGCGGGGAGTATTAGATTTAACAAAAATGATTAACAACATCACACTATTGTTAGTTTAGGGAGTAAATTTACCATCAAGAAATTTTAGGTAATTCTTCAATAAAATATGAAATGGTGCGCGGAATGGGAAGATTATTTTATAATAAACTATGATGATGTTGAACGAGGAACACCCTTGTGAAAATATTGATTATATTTGCCCACCCAAACCAAAAAAGTTTTTGTGGAGCTCTTAAGGACAGTTTTATTGATGGTGTTAAATCCAATAATCATTCAGTTGAAGTCATAGATCTCTATAAGGATAAATTTAATCCAGTTTCCTTCGGTGATAACGAAATATCTCCCGAAGTAAAGAACTATCAACAATTAATTAAAAATTCTAACTACCTTGTTTTTATCTATCCAATATGGTGGTTTAGAGCCCCAGCTATATTGGAAGGATGGTTTGATAGAGTGTTTACCGTAGGATTTGCATTTGATTTC
>CAJXWT010000072.1 GCA_913062595.1 uncultured Fidelibacterota bacterium | reverse complement strand
GTGACTACAAAGATGGTGAGAGGAATGGTCAGGGTACATACCTTTATTCAGATGGTAAGAAGTATGTAGGCGAGTGGAAAGATGGGGAATACAATGGTCAGGGCACATTAACCTATGCTGATGGAGAGCGATGGAAAGGTGAATGGCAAGAAAATGAACGATTGAATGGCCTGGGTACAATTATTTATACTGATGGAGAACAATGGGTAGGCGAGTGGAAAGATGGCAAGAAATTAAATGGTCAAGGTATAATTAATCACGCTGATGGCACAACGTATGTAGGTGACTACAAAGATGGTGAGAGGAATGGTCAGGGTACATACCTTTATTCAGATGGTAAGAAGTATGTAGGCGAGTGGCAAGAAGGTGAATACAATGGCCAGGGCACATTAACCTATCCCGACGGTTCAAAGTATGCAGGTCAGTTTAAAAATGGCAAGAGGAATGGTCATGGTACATTAACCTATCCTGATGGAGAAGAATGGGAAGGTGAGTGGAAAGATGGCAAGAAATTAAATGGTCAAGTTGCGATCATATATATTAATGGTTCAAAATATGTAGGCGAGTGGAAAGATGGTGAGAGGAATGGTCAGGGTACATACATTTATCAAGATGGCAAGAAGTATGTAGGCGAGTGGAAAGATGGTGAGAGGAATGGTCAGGGCACGTTAACCTATGCTGATGGAGAGCAATGGAAAGGTGAGTGGCAAGAGAATGAACGATTAAATGGACAAGGTACAATTAGATACGCTGATGGAGAACAATGGATAGGTGAGTGGAAAGATGGTAAGAACTTAAATGGCCAAGGTGCAATTAATTACGCCGATGGTACAACGTATGTGGGCGAGTGGAAAGATGGTGAGAGGAATGGTCAAGGTATAATTAAATACCGAGATGGAGAACAATGGCAAGGTGAATGGAAAGATGATGAATATTATGGTCAGGGTACATACACCCATTCTAATGGTATAAAATATGTAGGTGAATGGAAAGATGGTAAATTCATTGGAAAAATTGAATCGGAAGGAAATACTGATTTTTGGGGAAGTTATGATGGTAAATGGACTTACTACAACGTAGACGGCACAATTAAAGAAGTCAAAGAATACTAATCCCCCTATCCAAACAATTTCAAAAAGGTATTAAATGTGACCCAGATCATTTGAATTACCTAAAATATCAGGCAAACTGTTACAAATGTTTATATCTGATTTTAAACCCAATTTTAAACAGAAGATTCGTGATCTGCATTTCAATCTGAGCTATCTTTATAATTCTGATAAAAAGATCAGCGAGCAAAACAAGATTGATTATGATTCAAGGTCAATTGTACAAAATAGATTTAAGCTGATAATCGTTTCAGGTGTTTTGAATTACAGAAAGAATTTGGACGATGATGATTTCTTCTTCTTCAAACATAGTACATTACCAAGATATGAGCTAAGCAGACTTCATTTGACCCAGAACGTATACCAGAATCTTGCTTTACATAACAAATGTTATGTCTTTTATTACAATTTTGGGGATGGTTTTGATCATAAGAGTGAGTGGGGGCAACTCACTCACTCTTAACATTTCCCACTTTTAAACAAAACACCGCACTTATCTTTGATCTTACGCTGCCTATTTTGAAACCTTTACGTTTCAGATAAGTATGTATTATTGTATGTAGTTCTCCAATTTGATGGTGTTTCACTATCTCATTATGTAGTTTCTATCATTAATTAAATAATGGTTTGGAATAATGGAAAAAACAATAATACTAACCAAGGATGAAATTATTTAAGGTGCGCAAGGTTTTCCACATTCTGAAAATTGACCTACTACCGCAGAGCAGATTCATGAGGAATACCGTACTTATCCTGTTCCTCATAGTACCTGTTTTTGGCCAAAACTGGTTTCAATCACGTTTGATTCAAAAACAATTAGATATGGCAGTAGAGCACTTTAATGAAGATCGTTTTGCAACCGCAGAAACCATACTAAATAAGCTCTTAGAAAAACCATTGGGTGCGTATGAATCGACCGCAAAAATACTATTGCTTAAAACAACCTATGCTCTTAGAAAAACCGATAAGACAAAAGATATGGGGCGTGAATTCCTGCAAGCCTTTCCCACAGACCAATACGTTAAGGATGTATTTCTGAAGTTTGGCGATATATTTATTGATGAAGAAAATTTTGGTTCAGCCTTTCGCATGTATATCAGGGCTCGAACCTTGGCCAATGATGATGAATTCCTTACTTTAATTGATGAACGCCTTATAAAAACGATACAGTTGAATATTGCACCTGAGATAGTATCCGAATTACTAATGGTTGAAACAGTTGCGGACCAAAGAACCATTTGTTTCTTAGCTAAAGCCTTCAATGATATTGCCTCAGGGTATCCAGATGAATGTGCACTAACCCTTTACGAATTGCATCCAGAACAAGTGCCTGTAGCATACTTCGATTTATACGAAAAATTACTGCGTGCATCATATCGGCCGCCTATGACCACAGTAACTGTTGGGGTTATCCTACCATTGACGGGGGATAAAATGATGGCAGGAAATTCGTTCCTGAGAGGGATGTATAAAGCAATACAATCAATCAATAACCGGAATCAAAAAATTGCGTTCATAATTAAGGACAATCGGGGTAGTGAGATTGAAACCATTCGTGCCGTCAATGCCTTGGAGAGTAATCCGGCCGTAAAAGCAATTATTGGACCTATCAGTACCACCAATGCTTTGGTAGCAGCAAATACAGTGCAGGGGAAAAATATACCCTTGCTTGTACCAAGTTCTACTCAGGATGGTTTAGCTTCGCTGGGAAATAATATTTACCAGTTGAACTCTAATTTGCAAATGCGCGGAAAGATAGCGGCACGTTATGTAGCGAAAACACTTAAATTGGACAGTTTAGCCATTTTAGCCCCTGCAGATAAATTCGGTCGTGCATTGGTGGATGGTTTTGTAAAGGAAGCCGATCTTCTGGGGAAAAAAATAGTAGCTGTAGAATGGTATTTAGGTATACCTACGGATTTGAAACGACAGTTTAAGAGTTTACGAAAAGTGGCGTACAGCCTGGTAAAGAACGAAGAAAGTTTCGATGAATACCTGGGCATGGAATTCGATAGTCTGGATTTTCTTTTCGAACTATCTGAAGAAGGTTTATTTGATATCCCTGAAGACGAGGATCAGGAAGTATTGACAGCATCTGATTCAGCGGAGATAGATCTATCCACTATTCAGGCATTGTATCTTCCAGTACATCCAGAACACCTCGCCTACATTGGTACCCAATTCCCTATGTATCATTTTAACACTCAGGTCGTAGGCAATGAAAGCTGGCTGGATTTGGATGTTTTGAACCGTAGTAATATTGGTCCCCATATGGATGGACTGGCCATAATTGCTGGTAATTATTCAGTAAACATCAAGGACGAAATATTCCAACAGGCGCTGGATTGTACAAAATTGCTTTATTTCATTTTCAATAACCTGGATAATGGGCGTATATCAATTGCCCAGCGACTATCCAATCTTTATGAATTTCATGGCGATTCGGAAATCGTGTCATTTTCTAATGCCAACCCAAATTTAAATACGGCCCTACAAGTTCTTCGCTATAAGGACGATCAGATTACCAAGACTGGATTTTTTAAAGGGGATTCGCTCTTATCCCTGCAAGGCATTGCACCGTAGTACATCATTATAGATGCCAATAGAATCATACATGGATTTATCAGATCTGTTCAGATCTGATAAAATTCGTGCAGCATTTTCCCTACGTTCATTTAATAATAAAAATCTAGGTGATAGAGGCCGGTTATCCACCTTGGTCGGTTTGGACTCGAATCATGTTGTGAAGCCAAAACAGGTCCATTCCGCGGAAATAAAATTCGTCGATATACCCGGAGAAATTCAGGCAACAGATGCACTGATAAGCAAATCAAATTCAGTAGTATTATCTATTCAGGTTGCGGACTGTATTCCGTTATTCTTGGCGGATCCACTAAATGGCATAATTGGGTTGGTGCATGCTGGCTGGCGTGGTGTTGAAAAAAGAATTATTCCTGACACGGTTAATAAAATGGTCCGAAAAGGTGGTAGTAGGGATGGAATTATTGCATTTATGGGTCCTTCGATCCGCCAATGTTGTTTTGAGATCGGTCCAGATGTCTCCAAAAAGTTTCCAATTGATTGTCTAATCAATGGTAATGGAGATCGTTCATTTCTAGACTTACAACGAGTTGCCACTAATCAGCTTATCCATAGTCAGATTTTGGCTAAAAATATTTTGTCATCCGAAGAGTGCACGAAATGCAATCCAGATAAATATTTTTCTTATCGACGTAGTGGTGAAAAAGCTGGCCGGATGATCAGTGTCATTGGATTGACCTAATCCTACTATTCGGTTTTTAGGTTATACCTTATAAATTCACGGAATGGATTTTCTCGATGCACTCATTTTAGGCATCTTGCAGGGAATGACAGAATTTCTACCTGTAAGTAGCTCAGGGCATTTGGTGCTCGGACAGAAATTATTAGGTATTAATGTTCCGGGTAATGCCTTTGAGGTAATCGTACACATTGGAACACTAATGAGTGTCCTAGTAGTATTCTGGCCTGATATTCATAGATTACTTAGTGAAATCAAAGAATCTTCCGCTAGAACATATATCTTCGCCTTATTGTTGGGGACAACGCCTGCCATAATAGTAGGATTATTATTAAAAGATCAAATCGCTCTAATGTTTGATAATGTACATTCTGTAGCGCTGGCATTGATGGTAACGGGAATTATACTGATTTCGTCCAAATGGTTTTTGAACACGAAATCGGATTTGACTGTAGTAAAGGGGTTCAGTATTGGTTTAGCCCAAGCATTAGCCATAATTCCAGGGATATCGCGCTCAGGTGCTACAATCTGCACTGGCTTAATAATGGGCCTATCTGCTGAAGAAGCAGCCAGGTTTTCATTTTTATTGGCCATCCCGGCCATTGCAGGCGCAGGGTTTCTAACTGCAATGGATATTGATGAGCTACCCCTTAGTGTAGATGTGATAACTGTAGGTTTATTATCATCGTTTCTAGTTGGCTGGGCAGCATTGAAATGGTTACTTAATTTATTGAAAACAGGAAAATTCCATTGGTTTGGCATTTATTGCCTATTGATTGGAATCATAGCTGCCTTGAGTTGAAATGAGTATAGTTGGCATCATATTTATTCTATATATGGCCTTCCTCATTGGAGTAGGTTATAAAACCATGAAATTCAATAAGTCCCAGGAAGATTATTTATTAGCGGGCAGGAAACTTGGTCCTTGGGTAACTGCATTTTCTGAGAGGGCTTCTGGCGAATCAGCGTGGTTATTGTTGGCCTTGCCTGGCGCAGCAATTTCTGTAGGATTAGGTGAGGCCTGGACAGTCATAGGTATAACCACAGGAATTATTGCTTCCTGGTATCTCATTGCTGAGAAACTGCGTAAAGAAACAGAAAAATATGATGCATTGACCATACCCGAGTATTTGCATCGAAAATACCAGGATAATTCCAACGTAATTCGATTATTCTCCGCCGTAATAATTGCTTTTTTCTTCACTTTCTATGTTTCTGCACAATTTCATGCCTCTGGGAAGGTTATCAATTCACTATTTGGTTTATCACCGGTTAATGGTATTACAATTGGTGCAGCAGTAATTATTAGCTATACCTTGATGGGCGGATTTTTTGCTGTAGCCTGGACTGACCTGTTACAAGGGATTTTAATGATCGGCACATTAGTAATACTTCCGCTTGCGGGTTTTCTTGAATTACAGGGCAGTGAATATACCCTTTCGGATGACCTGCTTCAAATCGGTGAATCTAATGCTTCATTTACCATGGGTCGGGAAGGATTAGCGGCAGTCAGTGTAATCTTAGGTGGGTTGAGTTGGGGGTTAGGTTATTTGGGGCAACCTCATCTTGTAATTCGCTATATGGCCATACGTAACCCTAATGAAGTAAAGAAAGCTAGAAACATTGCAATACTATGGGCATTGCCTGGTATCACAGGTGCATTTCTTATTGGCTTGGTTGCGCTGAATTATTTTGGTCCCGAGTATTTTAATTATTTTGACGTTGAACAGGCGATGCCCCTCTTAGCTGTAGAATTATTGCCACCAGTATTCGCTGGTTTATTAATTTCGGGTGCGGTAGCTGCAATGATGTCAACAGCAGATTCCCAATTACTAGTATCTACTTCTGCTATTACAGAGGATTTTATTCATCAGTATCTTGGGAAAAATATGTCTAACAAAGCACTCGTCAGACTTAGTCGGTTCACCATTGTGATTTTAGGTTTATTTTCATTTGGGATCGCTATCCTCTCGGAACTTCAGGAAAGGAATATATTTGGCGTTGTGAGTTATGCCTGGAGTGGCTTAGGATCCGCTTTCGGTCCAGCACTTTTATTAAGCCTTTGGTGGTCTGGAACAACCCGCAAAGGAATTATAGCAGGTTTATTAACTGGGTTTTTAACAACCATAATTTGGGCAAATACTGAACTAAAGCTGATCGTTACGGAACGTCTAGTCAGCTTTGTTTTTGCCTTTTTGATGGTAGTTATTATTAGTCATTTGGATAAGGAGAAAACCTGATGCGTACCGCAGGTGACATTTTACGCGCGGTCCAGGCAGGAAACATCGAACCTGTGTACTTTCTTTTGGGCGAAGAATATTACTTGCAGTACCTCATTATTGAAAAAATCAGTAAGGCATTATTTGATGAAGCAAAACAGGATAAAACGCTTTTATTACCTGATGAATTAAGCAATAAAGAGATAATAGATCAGCTTACTCAAACTGATCTTTTTGCTAGTAAAAAACTTTTCATCTTACGGAATCCGGCAGCATTACGTAATAAATGTCGAGAAGAATTACTGGACTACTGCCGTTATCCGCTACAAAACCACAATTTGATAATTATCGAAGATGATTACAGTGATAGAAAAGCAATGACAAAAGACCTGAAAAAAAACTTAGATACTATTTCAGTTCAGATCCCTTTTGCTAACGACATGAAGAAATGGACCAGATTCTTCTTCAAAGAAAAACATATACTAGCATCAGATAATGTCATTGATGCATTAATTGAAATTGCGGGTGATTCTGTATATCATATTGCCAATGAAGTAGAAAAAATTGCCCTTAATATTTCTGACGACGCACCCCTTACCTTAGATATGATCTATCAGTTTTCTGGCTGGCAGCGCGACTATCAACGGTGGGAATTTTTACAAGCCATTGGTTTGCGGGATCTAGAGAAGGCTTTACTTCTGGGGCAATCCTTGTTCAGGCAGGGACAAAAGATGCTTGGTTTGATGTATCCGCTAACATCCCTTTTTCAAGAGTTATTATTTGAAAAATTATCTTCTGGAACTTTATCTCTAAAAAAAGGTTATATACCACTACCGCCTTCTGTGGTGAAAAAACTACCGCAGATCGCAAAACGTTTTAGCAAGGAGGAAATACAATACGCATTATTACTGTTAGGTAAAATTGATCAGCGTTTAAAAACAACTAATGAGCCAGATGAATCATTACTCAGCCAATTCCTTTTCACGGTCCTCACAGCACATGGATAAGGAATTTGTCTATACTGATGAGGAACTTATTGCCAGATTCCAAAATGGTGATGAACAAGCCTATGTGGAGTTAGTTAATCGCTACCGTGACCGCCTGATGACATTCGTTTATCGTTTTGTTAATGATGAAGTTATCGCCGAAGATATAGTTCAGGATACTTTGGTAAAGCTATATACACATAAAGATTATTATCGTAATATTGCGAAATTTTCTACATGGATCTATACAATTGCTGGAAATCTGGCCAAGACAGAATTACGGAAAAAGAAGCGTCGAAAAGTTACAAACCTGAGTGATATGGGTTCAGAGGATTGGGAATATCAAATACCAGCTGTTGAACGAGATACTGGAGAAATAGTTCAGGGCCAATTTGCCGAACGGCAAATTCAGAAAGCAATCCAGTCTTTACCCCTTCATTTTCGGACGGTAGTAATTTTGCGAGATATCCAGGAACTTTCTTATGAGGAAATTAGTAAGATAGTCGAAGTTCCCCTTGGAACAGTAAAATCACGGATTAACCGTGCTCGTTTACAATTGCAAGAAATGTTAAAAGAATTAAGATAGGAGATAAAAATATCGATGAACCGTTATCAGTTTGAGGATTTAATATCCGATTATATAGAAAATAAACTTCCAATTGCCAAGCGCAAAGAGTTTGAGGCATTTATGGAAGCGAACCCAGAAGCGAAGGATCAGTTGGAATCGATCCGTTCATTAATGAAGTCCATGAAAAAACTACCTGAAGTGAAAACTTCAGATGGGTTTACAGCAAAGCTAATGAAACGGGTAGAATTCGAGAAAAATCGACCCTCAGCTAAGAAATATGTGACAAGCACAGTTGGTAAGACATATTTTGGTTTTACGCCGGTATATGCCACTGTAATGACTGCATTAGTAATTGCTTTTGTTGTTGTTGGAATGCAATTAGTTCCAAAGACTAACAATAATTCCACAGTTTTACCAACAAGTATCACTGCAGAAACAAGTATAATTCCAAATTCATCCAGTCCAAAGCCATATCAAAATGACGATATAATGTTAGCTGAAGATAATGATTCCACTGATGTAGATGGCCCAGCGAGAGTAAAAAGTGGCCAATTCGATGATAAAATTAAACTTGTCGGGAATAAATAATAGTATTTGACTAATCGAAATTAGTACCGCAAACACTCTTCAATAATACACCTAGTTTCCGTAAGTTTTACACATCGGGAGCTATCAGTTGTGCCTAATCTAAAACAAGTAACTATCGTTACAATTGTCATTTTATCATTCATATTGTTTATTTTTCCTGCACCCGATGGTACCATCTATACCGTATTTAGAATATTTGCTTTTATAAGCATTTCATTTCTCTTTTTCCAATCAAGTCTTGAGGCCCAAAAAAGTGAAGTACCAACGGCAAAATCATTCGCTGTAATAAATAAAAAACCTGATAATGAAGAATTGACCAATGAATTACGCGAGAATTATGACCGTTTATTGAGTGTTGTTTTTCAAATGATAATTGCCATCAACCCCGAATACAAATGTGCAACATATATGTTTGACCCCACCTTAGGTGGATTAGTATTGCAAAAATCAACATTTAAAGAATTCCCAGAAAACATAAGCCAAGAGGATCCACTCTGTAGTTCAATTCTTAACCAGGATGATCCTGTTTTAGTGCAACAAGCTGAAGCTAAAGAAAATTGGATCAATTTATTCGGCGAAAAAACATGGCGAGGGAGTGAATGTATGATGGGTGTTCGGTTGATGTACCATGGACGCCCGGCTGGTTGCCTGATTTTATTGGCTGACCATTTTAAAACGGTAAACGAACGGGACAAGGGGATTTTAACCTATTTGGGTAAATACATATCAATAGGCATAAGTAGACTGCAACGCATAGAAAGATTGATCACGGATAAGGATTATCATCTACAAATTGCAAATTTGTTTAATACGTTTGGTATTAAATCAGATCAGAATGAATTATTTGAAAAAATAAGGGATTTATGTAGATCCTTTTTTCGCTATGATAAATTAACAATTACCCTATCAGCTGATAATGCATCCAAGGCAGAAGTAAAAATGGTCGATGGATTTAAAGAAGATTCAAACGTTGATGATATTTTTGAAATAGAAAATACGTTGCATGGTTTGCCTTACACCTCTGGCCAGATTATAAACTCTGCGGATTGGGCTACTAAATATTCTGTAAAGGGAAGATTCATACCGGGGGACACTGAACTATTCAATTTTAATACAATACTAGCTGCTCCGATAAAAAAAGATAATGATGTGCTGGGTTCGATTGCAGTTGAAAGAACTGAAATAAGTCCATTTTCTGATAGGGATTTTGCATTACTAGAAATATTGGCTGCGACAGCAAGTTCAATTTTTTCATGGAAATCAGAATATAATATAATGCATAAAAGTGCCATTCATGATGGTTTGACAGATTTGTTAAACCATAAGGCATATCAGGATAGATTTGTTGAGGAATTAAGTCGGGCGAAACGATTTAAACAAAATCTAGTTTTACTAATTCTCGATTTAGATAAATTCAAGCGTATAAATGATACCTATGGACATTTATATGGGGATTATGTATTAATGGTTGTAGCGAAACAATTGAAAGAAAGTGTTCGTAACATTGATATTTGTGCTCGTTACGGAGGCGAGGAATTTGCCATTGTGTTAGTAAATACTGATATCGAAAATGCCCGTCCGGTAGCTGAAAGGATAATTGAAAAAATTGCGGAATATCATTTTAATAAAGATGGGATTGAGGAACATATGACAATTAGTGCTGGAATGTCAGAATACCCAAAAAATTCAACCGATGGAAAAGCTTTGATTGCCCATGCAGATTTAGCTATGTACGAAGTGAAAAAGAATGGTGGTAATGGAGTAATAGCACATGGCGAATATTAATTATTAAATATGATTCAGTTCTCCTAGTTGTGTAAACTATTCAACATTATGATAATCAGACACAATTTAAAATTACTGATACTCTGTGCAATTTTTCTTTTAACTGGTTGCGCTGATAAGCCACCAGTTATTCCCGAGGATTTAGAGCTAGTTAAACGTGAAGTTTTAGCACTAGAACCAAAAGAGAATCCGCAAGCTATAGCTCATTTTATGGATGGCCAGCTATTCATGTTCCAGGGTAATTATTCCATGGCCATTTTAGAATTTCAGGATGCAATGGTACTTGACCCTAGGGCCATCGGAATTACGGTGTCAATGGCAGAATGTTACTGGAAACTGGGTAAGGTGGATAAATCGGAAGACTTGTTATTAAAAGCTATTAAGCTTGAACCAGATGATATTGAAGCCAGGGAAATGCTAGCTAACCAATATATCTACCGCAATCAACAGAATAAGGCTATTGAACAATTTTCAATATTGGTGGATCTTACACCTAAGGGTGATGCTAAATATATAATAGCATTAGGAAAACTTACCTTAGCGGAGAATAAAATTAATGAAGCGATCGCTTATTTTATAAAAGCCTACGAAACAGATCCAAACCGGATTGATATATTAGAAGAAGCTGCAAATTTATCATTACGTTCACGGCAGTTAGATCAAGCCCGCGATTTATACAAAAAACTGATAAATATCGATAAAAACAACGCTTATTATTTATCCACGTACATTGATCTAATTGTAATGCGCGGTGATTATGATAATGGAGTTATTGCCTTGGAATCACTGGTTGATCTTGAGGGAGAAACGACTGAACGATTGTCACAACTCGGTATTTTATACTATAAATTAGGAAATTCATTAAAAGCGAAACCATTGTTTGAGAAACTGGTAGAAATGGGTGATACTGATGCGACAGTGCTTCACTTTCTTTCTAGTATATACCTTGAGCAAAGTAAACTGGATTCAGCCATTGTAATTGCTTACCGTTTAATGGATCATTTCCCATCTGATCCACGAGGTTATCTTGATGCAGCTATGGTGGAATTGAATAGAGAAAATCCAAGTGGTGCAATTGATATTTTAAACCCAGTAAGTGAAAAGTTTCAGAAAGAATTTTCTATTCAATATCTACTGGGTAGTAGTTACCAGCAATTGGAAGAATATGATAAAGCTACCAAATTATTAAGAAGATCACTTACAATTTATCCTGATTCAAGGGGTGCCCGCCACACTTTGGCAATCGCAAGTGATGCAATGCAACATTGGAGTGAATCGGATTCTCTATATGAGGGATTGATTGCTTCTGATACAAATGATGTTCAAGCTCTTAATAATTATTCATACAGTTTAGTAGAGCGCAATATTCAATTAAAAAAATCGCTGGTAATGTCCAAAAAAGCGATTGATATGGAACCCGATAATGCAGCCTATCTAGATACGATTGGCTGGATCTACTATAAACTGAATAATGCACAAAAAGCATTATACTACATTCGCCGGTCAATTGAATTAGAGGATGAAAATGCAGTGGTATTGGAGCATTTGGGTGATGTGTTGATTGCTACTGACGATACGGAGGAGGCCAGAACAATTTATCTTAGAGCGTTGGATCTAGATAAGGATAACGAATTATTAAAACAAAAAGCAGGAGTAATTCCTGATTAAATATTGGTTTCTTTCATTTATTTTTATTTTTAACTGTAGCAAAATAAAAAATGATTTGCCAAATATATTAATGCCCACAAAACCAAGTATGACCATGGACAAATTGGTGCCTATTTATGGTCAAGTACGTGGTGCTGGACGGATGACCGTCACGGGCAAACGATCTGGAAAATTTAATTTTACATTTACCTCCGATAGCCATGATACCTTTTTACAATTTCGGGATAT
>CAJXWT010000071.1 GCA_913062595.1 uncultured Fidelibacterota bacterium | reverse complement strand
TGTTTATAGACATTTAGGATTGGTGAGGTGTAAAATTGCGCTGCACAGGTAGGTACTTTGTAGACATTGACTTTTACTGAGAGTATTGTTTTAAAACGAATATGAAAAAAATCAGAATAAAAGTCATTTTAGCGAATCTTGTATTTACCACAGTTATTTATTCTCAGATCGAGTTGGTGGATAAATGCGGATACATTTATGGTGATCAGACCAATCATTATTTAGCAAGGACAGCCAACTGGGGTTATGGCTATGATAGTTTACTTGTTGATCTGGAACGCTGGGGTGAAAGTCCATTTGTAACAGTCGATTCATTGGGTGCTTCCGTTCAGAATCGGGCCCTTTGGGAATTGACTATAGCTGACGACCCGGAATCCAGTTCAAATCACCGTATTTATATTCATGCACGAACCCATCCAGGAGAAGAGGAATCCTTTTGGGTCACCAATGAAATAATCAATTTTCTGATCTCAGACACACCGCTGGCAGCATTTATCCGGACCAATTGCATATTTCACATCATTCCCATGTACAACCCTGATGGAGTGGAACTGGGTTATGCTCGTGAAAACGCCAATGGAGTGGATATTGAAAGCGGTTGGGATGATGTGCCCCTGGAATTGGAAGTTGCCGTATTAAAAAACCGGTTTATTGAACTTACATCGTTAGTAGATAATCCAATTGAGGTGGCCTTGAATATGCATTCTTCCTATTCCTGTAAACGCTATTTTGTATACCATGACGCGGCCGGCACATCTGAAAATTATACTACCCTGGAACAGCAATTTATCAATGCTGTTCAGTCTTATTTTGTAGATGGTTTCGAGGATTGGGATTATTTTGTAAGCTGGACCTCTGGCACACCTGATCAGTATCCTGAAAGTTGGTGGTGGATGAACCATAGTGAAAATGTAATGGCCTTAACCTATGAGGATATGAATTGTGAGGCAGCAGGAAACTACGACTCCACTGCGTATGCGTTGGTCCTTGGCGTTTGTGAATATATAGGTCTGGATCTAAGTCAAATTCAAAATGAAGCAAGTATGCCAGGTAGTTACTCCCTTTTACAAAACTATCCCAATCCTTTCAATTCGACTACAACCCTGCGTTATGATCTAGCAGGCCAGAGTAATGTTAATATTATCATCTATGACATGCTAGGTAGAGAGGTAAAAACATTAATTAACCAGACCCAAGACGCTGGTTTTAAGTCAATTCAATGGGATGGCACTAATGACTATGGCAAGCAGGTTAGTGCTGGTGTTTACCTTTATCGCATCCAGGCTGGTGAATACATGCAGACCAAGAAGATGGTTTTCTTGAAATAATTTCAAGAACCGTTGAGCAGTATAAATTTCACATTGGTCCATGTTTATTTTGATACCCGCTTAAATTGATTAAATTTCGTTCGATGTCTGCAATATTCTGCAGGTCGGGGAGGTAAGAATCAGCATTGTTGTAAAAGGCAGTGAAAAATCGAGATCAGAAGGGATTAATTAATATGAACCATTTAAAATCACAAAAAATTGCGCTCAACATAATTGTGGCGCTTTGTTATTTATTTTTCGCTGGCTTATCTCGGGCCGGTGATATTGACATTCCCTATACGAAGTTTGTGTTGGATAACGGATTGAGGGTTATCATCCATGAGGACCACAAAGCGCCGATTGTGGCCGTAAATATCTGGTATCATGTAGGGTCCAAAAATGAGAATCCAGGCCGCACCGGATTTGCCCATCTCTTTGAACACTTGATGTTCAACGGTTCGGAAAATCATAATGATGATTATTTTTTCCCGCTAGAACGTGTTGGGGCCACAGATCTAAATGGCACGACCAATGAGGACCGGACGAATTATTTCCAAAATGTTCCTGCCAATGCGGTCGACCTGGCCCTGTGGATGGAATCGGACCGTATGGGTTATTTACTGGGTGTAGTCGATCAGGAAAGACTTGATGAACAGCGGGGCGTCGTGCAAAATGAGAAAAGGCAGGGTGAAAACCAGCCCTATAGTCTTAGTTATGAAATGATCACCGAGAATACGTTTCCGAAAGGGCACCCTTATTCTTGGACAGTGATTGGATCCATGGATGATCTCGATGCGGCTTCCCTGGAAGATGTACAGGAATGGTTCAAGGCCTATTATGGCACTGCCAATGCTGTGATATCAATCGCTGGTGACATTGACACCGAAACTGCAAAAGCAAAAGCGGAAAAGTATTTTGGTAGTATACCCGCAGGTCCGCCAGTCGCGCGTCACGATGTGTGGATCGCTAAAATGGAAGGAATGCACCGCCAGGTAGCCCAGGATCGGGTACCATTACCACGGCTCTATAAAGTCTGGAATATTCCGCAATGGGGTTCGGCCGATGCAGATTACCTTAATCTGGTGAGTGATGTGTTGTCCGTGGGAAAAAATTCAAGGTTGTATAAACGGCTGGTCTATGAGGATCAGATCGCTACTAGTGTCTCGGCCTATGTGGACCTGCGTGAGATTGCCGGTCAGTTTACAATTGTAGCCACGGCTCAACAAGGTGTAGATCTTGAGGATGTTGAAAAAGCAATCGATGAAGAATTAGAAACATTTTTAAAGAAAGGGCCGTCCCGATCAGAAATGGACCGTATCAAAACGCAGTACAGGGCCGGCTTCATTCGTGGCATTGAACGGATCGGTGGATTCGGTGGTAAGTCGGATATACTAGCCCGGAATGAGGTCTATGGTGGTCGACCAGACCATTATAAAACAACCCTTGATCGAGTTGCGAATGCGACGGCAAAAGACTTGAAAGGGGCTGCCAATCGCTGGTTATCCGATGGCGTCTACATTTTGGAAATACATCCTTTTCCTGCTTACAGTGCCAGCTCAGAAGATGCTGACCGTTCCACACTACCGGATGTAGGTGATTTCCCCAATCTTCGTTTTCCTGATCTGGAAAAGACCACTTTATCAAATGGTATGAAAGTCATTCTAGCCGAACGACACGATATTCCTGTAGTAGATTTTAATTGGTTGTTTGATGCGGGCTATGCCGCTGACCAGTTCGGATTGCCTGGCACAGCCAGTATGGCTATGGGTATGCTCGATGAAGGAACCAAGATGCGCAGTGCGTTGGAAATTAGCGCGGAAAAAGATAGACTTGGTGCGAATCTGTGGTCCGGTTCAGGACTAGATATATGTAACGTAAGGCTCTCAGCGTTAAAGGAAAACCTTGATGAATCATTAGCGCTGGCAGCGGACGTAATCCTAAATCCAGTTTTTCCTGAAGATGAACTAGCTCGTTTGAAAAAACAGCGCATGGCCCAAATAAGACAAGAAAAAGTACGCCCTTTTTCAATGGCCTTGCGTGTATTTCCGCAACTTCTTTATGGAGAAAATCATGCTTATAGTAATCCGTTAACAGGTTCAGGAACGGAAGCTTCAACGATGGCGATGACAAGAAAAGACTTAGCCGATTTTCACAAAACGTGGTTACAGCCCAATAATTTGACGCTGGTCGTTGTCGGTGATATAACGCTGGAAGAACTGTTGCCAAAACTTGAAAAAAACTTTAGCAGATGGAATAATACAGCGACACCACCAGTAAAAAATATCAAGGATATGGCCCAGGCGGCTAAATCCAGGGTATTTCTGATTGATAAACCGGGGTCTGTCCAATCAGTGTTAATTGCAGGACATTTGGCGCCACCCACTAGTAACCCTGACGAAATTGCAATTGAAACAATGAATACGGTTTTGGGGGGGTCATTTACTTCCCGATTAAATATGAATCTACGTGAGGACAAGCATTGGTCTTATGGCGCCCGCAGTGTCTTTATTGATGCCAAAGGACAACGCATGTTCTTTGCTTATGCGCCCGTACAGACGGATAAAACCGTGGAATCGCTGGTAGAGATCAACAAGGAAATGCGGGAAATTTTGAGTAGTCGACTACCTACCAAAGAAGAACTGGCCAAAGCCAAAGATAGTCAGACATTGCGTTTGCCGGGTAGATTTGAGACTAAAAATGCCGTGCTAGGCGCAGTAGTTGATATGGTACAATACGGCATACCTGAAGATTATTACGAAACCTACTCACAACACGTCCGTGCGTTGGATATAGATGATCTAGTTCAAGCGGCCAGGAATATTATTTTTCCGGATAAATTAACTTGGATGATCGTTGGTGACAGGGAAAAGGTTGAGGCCGGTATCCGCGGATTGAATTTGGGCGAATTCCAATTAATTGATATTGATGGACAACCTGTAGAATAATATATTTCCAAGGGTCCATTGACGAGGATCTCTTTCTTTTTCCCAGGGTGCAGCAGAACCATCATCCCTGGATCAACTGCTAGTTTCCATGTTGAAATTCCAGTGGTTAATTATTAAGTAATATGGTATCATTATTTTTTTTCATGAATAAGGTAAAATTCAATTTGTAATGACTGAAACCATTATCCTGACCCTGGCTGCCTTTGCCACGTCGATCCTTTCCGCGGTGATCGGCATGGGCGGCGGCGTAACCTTGCTGGGGATCATGGCCATTCTGATCCCGGAAGGGTATATGGTGGTGGCGTTACATGGTGTAATTCAACTGGTCAGTAATGGTACCCGGACCGCAGTATACCGCCGGCATCTTCACCGACCGATCATCAAGCAGTTTTCCATGGGCGTCATACCGGGCTTGGGCTGCGCAGCGCTCATTGTTTTTGGGTTGATCCAGTATTTTGACATCACTTCCGCTAGTGAGTTCAAGATCGATTTCCTGAAACCGCTGATCGGAATCTACATTTTCTGGTTTCTGTACCTCAGGAAAAAAATAAAGCTTACATCAGATGGCCTCTTTTTTTGGATGGGAGGCCTCAGCGGACTGGTGACCGTATTTATCGGAGCTGCCGGTCCGCTCATAGCCCCCTTTTTTATTGATCGGGATCTGACCAAAGAAAACGTGGTAGCTACCAAAGCGGCCTGCCAGGCAGTGGGTCACCTGGGAAAAATACCTATTTTCATTATTTTCTTTGGGGTGGACTATTTGCAGCAATGGCCGGTGCTCTTGCCCCTGGTTATGGCTGTATATTTTGGAACCAGGATCGGAAAAAAATTCCTCGGTAGTTTATCAGAGATTCTATTCAAAAAATTGTTCAAAATTGCCCTGACTTTGATTGCCATGCGCCTGGTTATTGCGGAATTAATCGTATTATTTTGACCAGCAATGGCTGCTATTTAACAATATATTTTTGTCAGCTGTTATATTGTAACTTTTCACAGCATCTAAGATGAGAAAATTTTATATCATACTTTTGTTCTGTGCTCTTTTAGGGGCCAATGATCAGGAAGAACTCATTATGGATATCGAAAAAAGCCTGATGGCTACCTGTTGCTGGAGCGGTACGGTTTATGATCATGGGAATTCAGATATGGAAGAAGAAATCGTGGCTCTGGTGAAAGCCGGCAAAACGAAAGCAGAGGTTTTAGATCATTTTGTGAATAAACATGGCGAACGAGTGTTGGCTATTCCGATTGCGGCTGGGTTTAATCTGTTTGTCTGGTTAGCTCCAGCACTAATTGGTTTGATCGCCGTATTCATCTGGTTTCAGTATCTAAAAACACCAGTAGTTCAAGAAGATCGGATACAACCAGATTACTCTGATATTACGCACAGCGATCAAATTGAGCGGGAATTGCATGAGTTGGATTAATTTATTTGTCCGTTGTATAGCGGCAGAAATTGAACTTTACCTTATATTCTAGCTACATTTCCCGTTGATGAAATATCTGCGCTATCTAGGTTTGCCTCTACTGGTAGTGATCGCCATTTATTTCGCAGCTAAGGGTCAGTATTGGGCTTGGGTTTATCTAATATTACTGAATTTTATCGTTATCGGTGGTGATGCATTTCTAGGTGATGACCGCTCAACGCCTAAATACCAATATTCGTTTATATTAACGCTGCTATTGTATATCAATTTGCCTCTGATTTTTCTCTTGGTATGTATCGCTACATACATGGCGGGTGGTGCATCCAGCCCAATGCTTGAACAAACAGTGTTAGCCCTCACCGGTCTTGATATTGCCCTTACCAGAAATGGTACAGAATTATGGCATTTGGCCGGGTACGTATTTGCCGGTGGTTTGCTGGTTGGGTCAGCGGCTACTGTCCCTGGGCATGAACTGGTCCACCACAAGAAAAAACAGCTAGACTGGTTCATGGGCAACTGGATGCTGGCCTTTACCTGGGATAGCGCGTTTGCCATTGAACATGTCCACGGCCACCACAAAAACGTTGGTTTACCGTCTGATCCTGCTACGGCGAAGCGGGGAGAAGGATTATACAAGTATTTTGTCCGCAGTTCACTGCAGGAGCACAGGGATGCCTGGCAGATCGAACTGGAACGCCTGAAAAAACGTGGACAGTATGTGCTAAGTTATCACAATCGGTTGCTCCAAGGTCATGCCCGTAGCGTCTTGATCAGTACAATTATATTTCTAAGCTCTGGCTGGAATGGTGTATTCATGTTCCTGGGTATGGCGGTTTTCGCGAAATTATTCCTGGAATCGGTGAACTATATGGAACATTACGGCCTGGTGCGGGTACCGGGCACACCTGTTGCTCTACATCATTCCTGGAACACAAATAAACTGGTCAGTAGTTTGCTGCTTTATAATCTCACCCGCCATTCGCATCACCATGAACAGAGTAGCTTGGAATTCTGGAAATTGCGGCCCAAGGCCAATGCCCCGGAAATGCCTTACGGATATTTGACCACACTCTACTTGGCGGTATTCTTTCCCTGGCTATACCGTCGGATGATGGAACCTAAATTAGAGCACTGGTTGAACCACTACGCTACGGAAGATGAGCGGAAACTGGCCCTGGCCAGTAATTAATTACGTAAATTTTAAAATAAAATGGGAGGGGCAATGATAAAACCGAGACTTTGGTACCTGTATATTCTCTTGATACCGGGGTTAATAATAGGCAATGACCCTATTGATAAAGCCATTTCAAAGAACCTTAGTACTATAATTGAACTGCGACACCAGATCCACCAGTACCCGGAACTGGGCAACCGGGAATTCAAGACAGCAGAACTGGTCGCTGAGCACCTGCGCAGTTTGGGCATTGAAGTGGAAACTGGTGTTGCCTATACCGGAGTCGTAGGCATCCTGAAAGGGAATAAGCCGGGACCAGTAGTGGCGGTCCGGGCAGATATGGATGCATTGCCGGTAACGGAGGAAACGGACTTATCCTTCAAATCAACTGTGAAAACTACATACCTGGATAAGGAAGTAGGGGTGATGCATGCTTGCGGGCATGATATTCATACGTCCGTTCAATTAGGGGTTGCGTCAGTATTGGCCAGTATGAAACGTTCCCTTCCCGGGACGGTAAAATTCATTTTCCAGCCAGCGGAAGAAGGACCACCGCCTCGAGAAGAGGGTGGTGCAGATCTCATGCTCAAGGAAGGCGTATTCGATAATCTGAAGCCAAGTGCTATTTTTGGCCTGCACACCCATCCAGGTCTTGCGGTTGGAGAACTGGGTTTGACTATTGGTCCGGCCATGGCAGCGGTAGACCAATTTATCATCACCATTAAAGGTAAACAGTCTCATGGAGCCTATCCGCACAAATCCGTGGATCCGATCATCATGGCGACAGAAGTTGTAGGTGCCTTTCAGACGATCCGTTCGCGGTCGCTCTCACCATTGGAACCGAGTGTGGTAACCGTTGGTATTATCCGCGGAGGTGAACGATTCAATATTATTCCGGAAAAAGTACACCTGGAAGGGACGGTGCGAACCTACAATCCTGAAGTACGGGATATGGTTGAACAGCGAATGAATAAGATCCTGGAAGGAATAACGCTGGCTTATGGCGGTTCATTTGAATTGAATTATGACCGCGGTACACCCGCGTTAATAAATAACCCAGAATTATCCAGGCAAATGATACCCACCATGGAAAGGGTCGTTGGCAAGAGTAATTTAAAAATGATCGATCCGGTAATGGGCGGGGAAGATTTTGCCATTTTTGCCAATGAAGTTCCGGGTATGTACTATCGTTTGGGTGTTGTAAAACCAGGTACTACATCTGGCTGGGTCCATACGCCAACTTTCCGTGCGGATGATTCCTGTCTTGAAGTGGGTATTCGTACCATGTCCAACCTGGTGTTGGATTACCTAAAATCAAGCAATAATTAAATATCTAAGCTAAAGTCAATCCATAATTAATATTAAATACATGGTGATTCTCTTTTGGGGGCTGCTTTTGTTATCCTGCGCTGAAAAACAGAATCGACCCAATATAATATATGTTCTTGCGGACGATCTAGGGTACGGAGAATTAGGTGTTTATGGGCAAGAGCTCATCGAAACGCCCCATATTGATGCCTTAGCCAAGACCGGTATGCGTTTTTTGCAGCACTATTCCGGTTCGCCAGTATGTGCACCTTCCCGATCTGTCCTGATGACAGGTCAACATAGTGGGCACACACATATTCGCGGAAATGACGAATGGACAGAACGGGGAGATACGTGGAACTATGCAGCCATGTTTGAAAATCCTTTCTTGGAAGGGCAGCGACCACTCCTCGATAGTATAATCACTGTTGCTGAAATTCTACAAAATGCCGGTTACAAAACAGGGAGTGTGGGGAAATGGGGTCTTGGCGCTCCAACTACGGAAGGTGTGCCCAATAAACAGGGTTTTGATTTCTTTTATGGCTATAACTGCCAGAGACAGGCCCATACACTTTACCCGATGCATCTGTGGAAGGATGAAGTAAGAGAGTTTTTAGATAATAAAATGGTTCCACCTCACTCTGACTTGAAACAGGGTGCGGATCCCAGTGATCCTGCCAGCTACAACGACTTTAAGCTAAATGATTATGCCCCGGAGCTCATGCATAAGGAAGCGTTGAATTTTATTGAGAACAATAAGGACTATTCCTTTTTTCTTTACTATGCTTCTCCGCTTCCTCACGCTCCCCTGCAGGCCCCCCAGCACTGGGTAGATTATTATCAGAAAAAATTTGGTAAGGAAAAGCCCTATACTGGTAAGAAATATTTCCCCAATTTCACGCCAAGGGCGACCTACGCTGCCATGATCTCTTACCTGGATGAACAGGTGGGAGATATGGTAGCTAAGCTAAAAAATTTGGGTCTCTATGAAAATACATTGATCATTTTTTCCAGTGATAATGGACCTACCTACAGCGGCGGTGCTGATACTCCTTTTTTTGAAAGCGCCAAACCTTTTAAAACTGAACGAGGATGGGCAAAAGGATATCTGCATGAAGGCGGGATCCGTGTGCCCATGATTGCCAGCTGGCCGGGACATATTGAGCCAAACAGCAAGTCGGATCATTTATCTGCTTTTTATGATGTGCTGCCTACCATGTGTGAGATTATCGGCCTGCCGATCCCTGACCAAACTGATGGTATCAGTCTTTTACCTACCCTGCTGAATAATTCCCAAAAAAAGAAACACGAATATCTCTACTGGGAATTTCCAGCATATAATGGTCAGCAGGCTGTTCGGTTAGGTAAATGGAAAGGTATTAGAAAAGATATTTTTGACGGGAATCTGAATGTTGAACTATATGATCTGGACAATGATATCCAGGAACAGAATAATTTAGCTGCCCAATACCCTGAGGTTGTTGAAAAGATAGAAGCGATTATGAAACAGGAACATATTCCTTCCAGTCTGGATAAATTTAAATTTGCCCAACTGGGTGATAAATAAAGAAATAGCTGGCATTACCGGCAGTTATTAGAATGGAATTCCATCTAAATCAAGGTGATATATTTGCAATCCTGACGGCGCTTTTCTGGTCATCAGGAGTAATATTATTTCAGGTATCTGGTCGTATCCTCAGCAGTTTACAGATTAGCCTGTTAAAGAACATCATTGGAGTCATTGGGTTTATTGGTTTTCTGGCAGTACAAGGGGTTGTATTTCCATCATTTACTCATCATGAACTTTGGATCTTGATCATCAGCGGGATCTTGGGAGTGGCAGTTGGAGACCTGTTTTTTTTATCATCCCTGCGGAGACTGGGAGCTGGTTTGAATGCAATCGTGAGTACCGCTTATTCACCAACTATTTTTCTCCTTGCATTCTTTATGTTTGGAGAGGTCATTTCTCTGCAAGCCTACTTTGGTGGTGCTCTGGTCATTGCCGGAATTATCATCGGAACGCTGGAAATACCGAAAAATCAAAGTCGGGAAAATATAACTTGGGGAGTACTGTATGGGTTTACAGCTCAGGCGCTCACCGCTTTTTCAGTTTTATTACTGAAACCAATTATGGAAATACATCCGGTTGTTCCTATTGCCCTGGTGAGGTTTAGTACCGGAGCCATACTGAGTATTGGTTTCCTGGTTTTTGCCAAAGGATTGACTTCCTTGAGAGAAACTATTAAACAGGGGTTTAAACACCCGCCGCTGATCATGGGATCAATTTTGGGTACGTTTCTATCCGTGATCTTTTGGCTGGCCGGATATAAATACACCCTAGCCGGCCGGGCTGCCATCTATAATCAGCTTGCCACTATTTTTATCATTCTTATGGCAGCCGTTTTTCTTAAAGAAGCAATGACCCGCAGGAAATGGTTGGCAGTTAGCTGTGCCTTTTTCGGGGCCCTGCTCGTGAGTGTATATTAGAAAAAAACATTAGATAAACATCAACCTCCGCCCATAAGCGGGGTTTTGTTTATAGACATTAAGTACAGTGGATACGTACATTTACTCTGCTTTGTGCTAATAGTTTTACTATGGAGGGTGTTATGAAATATTTGATAGTTAGTCTTTTTTTTATTTTTAATCTTGGATTTGGTCAGTATAACTCACGAACCAATAGCAATAGGAATGATGTGCTTTCGATAAAACCAAAAAATTCTGAATCCTTGATAACTATACAGCAGATTCAAAAAGAGAGCAATAGTTCATCTATATTTTGGGTTGAACCTAGAACAAGAGATGATTACGCTCCTTCAGAAGTTATTGAGGCGGAAGGATCCATTGAGGATTGGTGTGGAACTATGCCTTGGTGGGAATCCCAAAATAGTGATCAAAGATCCTGTGATTTCCATGGTATAACTGATGATCCAACTGTACGAGACACATTTATACCCGATGCGAATACAGAAATAAAATATTTACGTTTGTTTATTCATGCGTTCGCAGATGATAGTGGTCTTAATCCCACTATAACATTGGCTGATGCAGAAGCACAATTATATACACTTAATGAAACCTTTTCTGATTATAAAATTGAATTTCAAGCATGGTTTCAAATTCACAATGACACCCAATATCAATACATGACGGAAAGTGAATGGGATTCCGCTGAAGTAAAGGAAACTTATGCTCAAGATCCTACTTATTATCATAATATCTATGTTACTGATCTAGATCCGGATTGGGGAATACTGGGACGTTCTACTTTTCCTTGGGATAGTGATGCTTTAACAGTCTTTGGAGGTACAATCATTCATAAAGATCGTTTCGGGGGCCCAAGGACATTTAATGGAACAGCAAATGTAACAAATCATGTAGCCACCCATGAGCTTGGTCATGCCTTAGGCCTTTGGCACACTTTTCATGGTGTTACTGAGGTTACTGTGTGTGGGACCTGCTATGAAGGTGCTCTTGGTTATACATATGAATTGAGTGATAGTGCAGATTTAGTAGGAGATCTTTGTTCAGATACTAAAGCAACCCCGAAAAATTTTAATTGTGCTGACCCTGATACTTTTGATTGTCAAAATAACAATTGGATAAATACTGACGTCCATAATTTTATGGGATATGGAGGTGATCTTTGTTGGAATTTGAATGATGATGGCTTTTCGAGTCAGCAGTCTGGAAGAGCACACGGTTGGGCAACAGATAAGTATGAAGGTTTAATGATTATTTCAGAGGAAATGACATTATTAAGTACTGGATTCGAGGTTGGATTACCGAATGATTGGACAATAATTGATGATGATAGTGATGGATATCAATGGGGTTTCTATTATGATAATGAAAATTTTGATATGTCTCATTATGGGGCTGCAGGTGGAGCTGTGTATAATAATTCTGCTACAAACAGTGACTACCTGATAACACCTCTAATTGAAATACCATCAAATGTGGCGAGCGCTTCGTTTTCATTTTGGGCAAAATCTCATTCAAGCGATTATCCGGAAGATTTTGTTGCAAAAATTTCGACAGATGGTACGAATTTTTCCTCACTTGGAAGTACAAGCAGTGCATCCAGCGATTGGACTCAATATTCGTATGATATTTCTTCATATATCGGACAATCTGTCTATCTTGCACTACATTGCGTAAGTCCGGAAGGATATTATCTAGTTGGATTTGTTTTTCTGGGTTATCCACACCTAAATGCTTCACCACTAGATGCTGAGTTTTATGCAAGTTTTACATCAGGTAGTGTTCCTATTACTGTGGATTTTACTGACCTATCTACCGGCAGTCCTACCGGTTGGTCTTGGCCATTCGGAGATGG
>CAJXWT010000070.1 GCA_913062595.1 uncultured Fidelibacterota bacterium | reverse complement strand
TATTCACTGTACCCAGTTAATAGTTCGATTGAGCCATCATCGTCACCGCTAGATGAACTTGTCGGATTGAAATCAGTGTAATACCTAGGCCTTAATTGATAATCATCATAATATTGACCCGCGTCCCCCTGAACATCAAATGGAGAAGATGGCTGAGAATTGCCATCAATATCTGTATCGCCATCAATATATATCATTACTACCGAGGTTCCTCCATCATCACTAACCATTAAACTGCTACTACTTCCGCTGGTCGGCCATGTGCCAGAGGTAACACTTACACCATTAATACGTATCAGTTCCGATTCATAATCCTCACCATTGGCTACAAAATTTGCCACTGTCACGACCTGAAAATTAGGTAGCGGGTTATTGCTGCTAATTACTGTTATATCACCAGCGCTCCCAGGCCAGAGCTGCATCTTATTATTATATTCTTGACGTGTGCCGCTGACTTGCACACTATCACCTACTGCTAAGAAATTTGATATACTTGAAGAATATAATGCGATGCCTGCTGAACCATCTTGTATTGCGCATGCGATACCAGAAGAGCTAGTATAATTTGGTGTTGTGACTATTCCTCGCACAGTCACGCTGGTACCAATTCCCTGTGCCCTTGCTGCAGCAATCGTGCTCTGAGCAAACAGCCCGGAAGTAAAAAATATTATTGTTAAAAAAAGTATTATCTTTTTATTCATTCGGAATATCCCAAAAAAAAAATATTTTATTCAGGTAGTGCCGGTGGTTCTGGTAAAGGAGATGGGGCTTCAGGCTGGAGCAAAACATAGGCACCGCCGGCAAGTAAAGCCAGTCCGCCCAGCAACGGTAGGCTAATATTTATGCCACCACCGCCTTCATCAGCTACATCACCAGCATATTTACGACGTTTCTTGATCAAATCTTTTGGCGGATCCAGCCCCAGTATGGTCCAGGCAAGAATCTCAATTTCAACGATCATGCCTTCTACCTTACCCTCGTAGGTCACACTCTGCATATTCTCTGCCGCGCCAGTGGCAACGCTGAACATTTTTATATCAATGGTATAGGCCTCACCCAGCTTACCAATGGCGCCATTGACCATGAATTCCACACCAAGCATGGCCCCCACTTCAGCGGCACATTCCTGGCTACTACATTCGGAACCAGTCATCCCTTGCTCTTCTAGCACTTCTGACATGACGCCACGTTCAACCATTTGTACTCGTTTTGTGCCACTCATGGCTGTGGTGAACCGATCGGTCAGTGTCTGGGCTTCCATTAAGGAAATTCCGCGCCCTTCAAAATCCAAAATAGCTACAGTAGGTTTATCCTGTGCCCCACCGCGTTTTAGACGTAAACGCTGCGGTGCCTGCAGCCCAACAATTTCCCAGGCCAGGATCTGCATTTCAGTCAAAAGACCGGCAATATCACCTTCATGGCTGGCGTTAACCGAACGCTCAGTAGCACCGGTTTCTACGGAAAACATTTTTACATCGATCGTAAATGTATCACCCAGTTTCCCAATAGTACCACTAATCATGAACTGGACACCCAAAAGTTGACCAACTTCAGCAGCACATTCATCAGATACACAACCGGATTGGGCCAGCCCCTGTTCCGCCATGATACTTTCAATAGCTTTTCTTTCGATGAGCCGTACTGCATTGGTACTGCCAATTTCTGAACGCATCCGTTCGGTTAAGGTTTGCACTTCCTGAACGCTAATACCCTGCCCCTCAAAGTCCAAAATAGCTATTGTTGGGCGGGTATCCTGGCTCCATACAAAACCTGTTATTAAACAGGTCAGAGATACATACACTAGTGATTTTTTCATAAAACCCTCACAGTTTAAAACATGTTTGGCAAACTTGCAGTGCGCTGGAACACAAAAGAACTATTCTTCTGCCTCCGCCAATAATTCATCTACGATAGTGGAAATCTCACCTTCGAAATCTTCCCCTTCATGAAAGCCCTGCTTGGTTAACCGGATGGTTTGAAATTTATCGATCACAAAAAGGCGGGGCAGTGTTTTGGCGCCATACCGTTCCTTGGCCACACCACGGTTGTCATTTAAGATCTGCATTGTAATTCCTTTTTTGGACAGGAATGGCCCGGCGACAGGCGAATCCTCAAATCCTGGGCTGGTTCGCGTTGCTTCGGTAATATCCACCAGGAACCATTTTACCCGCTGCCCATCATATTTCTCATAGAGATTCTGCAATAAAGGTAATTCTTTCATGCAGGGCTTGCACCAGGTGGCAAAAAAGCTCACGACCACTACATGGCGGTTGGGCTGACTCTTGAACTTGCGCAGTCTCGCGCCCCGTTCCACGGTCCAGTTCTTCAAAAATTCAAACTTGGCCGGGGCATACATTAGGGCCCAGGTAGGGGCGATGTCGCCTGGATTCAGATTCAGATCAGGTATACTATCTGCATCAGGTACAACTACTACTTCTGATTCATCCTCTACTACCACGTCTTCTTCCTGTACTACTGGTTTAACTTCATCCTGTACTGCTGCTGTATCTTCATCCTGAGCAATAATCGGCACCATGATTGCCAGTGCCAGAAGCAACAGCAAGTGTATTGGTTTCATCATTGAAATTCTATGCGTCATTATTTCTCCGTTAGTTTATTAATCAAGTACTATCAACACCCTACAATCTTTGAGAATACCATAAGAACTATTGGCAGACCTTATTCTCATTATATCTGAGTTACCCACAACAACATCCACTTTATTAGAACCGCTGGTCGCCACACCTTTGATAACCAGGGGGTTGCCTTTTACGCGGTCATCTGCTTTACCAGCGTCTAAACCACGAGCATATCCAGCTACTCCATTCTTTATGGCAAATTCCCGCGTATAATCACTTGGTCCATAGATCACGCCACCATTCTGGTCCAGGATCTGCGGTGACATGGCCGGTCGAATACCGAGTCCGGTACAATCAATGATCAAACCGGTAACCGAACCAGTTGTGGGTGCTTCAGCAGTCTCATCTGCTGGTGCGCCGGCAGCCGCAGGTGCAAAGGGATCAAGAAAACCGGCAGCTGGGATTACTACCTCGGAGATGCCCGCCATTGGGACTTCATAGGCGACCTCAATGGAGGTGTCACTTAAATATTTTGGATCTCCAACCTGGTAGGCACCGCGAATCGCGCCTTGTACCTGAGTTTTGATCACATCATCAAACATGGCGCCACTCATGGTGGTCTCACTGGTCAAGGTTACGCCATTAACGATCTCAATCAACTGGCGCAAGGCATCCTGCTTGGCAATACGCAGTGCTGCCCGACGGGCCTGCCCAGCGTTGATCACATTCTGCGGGATATAGCCAATGCCGGTGGCCTTTACCTTGCGGCCATTATAATCAATGGATCCGCGATCAAATGTATCGCCGACAAAAGTATCTTGGGCAAAGACAACACTTATTAATAACAATCCTGCGAATATACGCTTCATGATCCCACTCCTTTATTGAACAATTTCAGCTGTAATACGGTTACCGGACATACCGGTGACCTTAAAATTCAAACCATCCGGTGTAGTTTGGCTCAACCCCATGGCCAGATCCATGGCCTTCCCCTCAAATTCAACCTCATACTCGGCCACGCCATCGTTAAGACTTTTCGAATAGGCATTGCGAATACCTGAAACGGTCTGGGCCTGTAAAAATGATTGAAACATCATGTATGACCCAAAGTCGGCGTTCTTCAAGACAATATATACTTTAATAAAATTGGATTGCTGGGTACTCCACTTCTGGATTAACTGGCGAATTATATCGGTCCCCAGTTTATCGGCCGCTTCATTCACTGCATTGATGCCAGCCGTAGACGCTGAAATATGCGGCTTTTTGCCATGAGCACTGGGCACAACCGCCAAAATTTCCCCCGTGTCAGCCCGAACAATTTTTCCATTCAAGTCTGCTTGCCCAGAAGTCATACCGTAAAATATGCCCCCTGATGAGATCTTGGCTGTGCCAATAACAATTACTTCGGCTCCCAGCATAGCGGCAATTTTGGCCGCGGCAGCGACATTGCCGCCCAGGGCCTGCTCATAATCCGGTTCCCCTTTTAGGGCCTGCACCAATTGCCGATCAACGACATCGAATCCTTTATTATAAAACATGCTCAACAGTTTTGTTTCAGCAAAATCTGTTGGAGTATTATCAATCAAATTCTCTTCTCGTAGCAGAAAAATAATTCTGGGTCGATTCATAGAATTCAACAGTGTCTGCATCGCAACTTCATCCTGCATCACCTGATCCAGAATCTGGGTAACTTCCGCAGAGATGGTGATCTCCCAATTACCATCAGGATCCTTTTTCTCTTTGACAATGTTAAATTTTTTCACAAATCCCTGGGCCTTGGAATAAATATTATCACTCAGCGAGGTAGCTGTTACCACCGTTTCAGAGCTGATATAAGCCCCCAGTCCATTCTCTACGGCGTCCCGTTTTGCCTGCTCGATAGCAGCATCTTTCGTCAGGCCATAGCCTACACCCTTGGCAGTCTGTGCTTGGGCCAGAAGCAATGTCAGCGGCACTAGGCATGTAACAATAATTCTATATATGTTTTTCATTTGTACAAATCCCACCTATTTTCCTCGCTAAGAATGCAAATCTATATAGCATTCACCAATATTATAAATTATTTATATATAAACCATTAACCAAATAATAAAAAGAGGGGCTTGTGATATAAATCAACTATATGTACTCAAGCCATTTATTTTCAATATATTTCAACCTATATTCACCCTGTTGAAAAAAAGGTAAGGATTTATTATGAAACGTATCCATTTTATTTTTTATGCATTTACAGCATTAGTTCTCGTCGGAGGATGTGCCACCAAACCGCAAAGTGACGTTGATACACCAGAATACCATTTCCGGGCCGGCATGCGGGCAGTTGATTCCGGGAATTATGATGCTGCGCTAAATTCATTTCAGCGGGCATTAGACCTGGATAAAAAATTCGTAGCGGCATATGCTGGACTGGGACTGGCTAACGCGCACCTTGGAAATGCCAAAGCAGCCAGAAAAAATATTGGCAAGGTAGATAAAGGCAAAGATCCGGACGTACTGGCCATATGCGCCCGCACCTGGATCGTCATGCGGAAGGATGAGAAAAAGTGGTTCAAACAAGCAACCAACATATTGGATAGAGCATTGAAACGCGATAAGAAACACGAAGGATCACTGTTTTACTATGGACTAGCCCATTTGTACAACTACGATTTTAATGATGCAGAGTCCTATTTCCGCCGTGTCGTTGAAATGAAAGGTGAATATTCTGGAAAAGCAGATTATCAATGGAAACGATCGCAGAAAATCGTAAGAGCTATGCCGGGCACACAAGCCGGTAAAAAAATTGCCTTGCAGGAAAAGATCAACCGGGCGGATCTTGCTGTCATATTTGCAGAAGAATTAAAGATCAGTGAACTGATCGCTCGTTTACCCGAGCAGAGTAGCGGATTCCAAACGCCTTCACAAATGGGTGCTGGTAAAGGCGCCAGAACGCCCTCAGACGCCAGTGGTCATTGGGCTTCAACCTGGATCAATGAAGTCATTGAACATGGTATTCTGGAAGCTGGCCCAGATGGCCGTTTTTACCCTGAAGAAACTATTACCCGTGCCGAATATGCCATGGCCGTGCAAAGACTGTTAGTGATAGCCACAAGAGATAATAGTCTGGAAGTCCGCTATTTTGGTGAAAACCCATCCCGGTTTAGCGATGTGCCCAGCAGCCATCCAGCGTACAATGCAATGGCAATCTGTAGTGAGCGCGGCATAATGCAGTCTGATGTAATGACCGGTAAATTCAACGCCGCAGGGTACGTGAATGGTGCCGATGCATTACTGATAATCCGCACCCTGCAGAATTCACTGCGGATGACTTTCTAAAACAGCACTGTTTCATTAGTAAAAGGGGTGCCAAATGGTACCCCTTTTTTATTCCATTTACATTGATTCCTTAAACTCGTATCTTTTACAATGAGGCGTCTGAATCCCACCGATCGGGTCATTATATTATATCTATTCTGTCTGTCTATTCACTGTCTACTGCGAGCAACATTTATCGCTGACGTGTGGTACCATTTGCTCTTCAATGTTATTACTTGCCTTACGGTTATCGTTCTGGCACACGTACATCATCAGAAACCGGATAGCAGATATGGACGATTTCATATATTATATCCGGTACTATTTTATCTACTGTTCTATGTCCAGGCCACTATGCTGCGCAATGCGCTGATACCATTTGATCTTGACCAAAAAGTGATGGCATGGGATCTAGCCATATTTGGCAAGGAATGGTATCTTATCCTGCCAGTTAGTATGAATTTATTTTGGCTGGAATTTTTTCATGGTGCATATTTCATGTACTACGTAAGTGTTGTATTATTTGCATCCCGGGCATATAAAGCTCAGCGCCCACTGGTTGAACTATATATGTTTACCCTGATCACTACTGCAATCATTCATCAATGGTTCATAATCCTGTTCCCCAGTTCTGGTCCGGTACTTTTTCGGGATTGGATTATACCACAAGGCGTAGTTTTTATTCCAATAATGAATTTTATTTATTCCTTCGATCAGGGGGGCGGATCATTCCCTAGTTTGCATTGCGCTGCAGCCGTAGTGGTAACGACATTTGGGGCACGGCTCTTTCCCAAGTGGCGGATTCCGTTATTTTTGTTCTTGATCACCGTGTTATTATCTACAGTGATATGTTCATTTCATTATCCAATTGACACCTTAGTAGGTGCTATCACCGGTTTGATTTGTGTGCAGTTTGTTCCGAAACTCTACCCTGCCCCAGGCTTTAACAATGAAGTGTAAAACAATTATATTAATTCTATTCATTGGCTTAGTATGCCCTGGTTGCGTGGAGCACCTGATCACGGTACGTGTGCTACCTGATGGAAGATATACCATGAAATTTGTCACCAGGGGAGATTCCACCGATGTATTTAATGACGATTTTCCCCATCCTTTCGGAAGCCCTTGGACAACGCATATCGCAACAGAAATAAAGAATGAGGAAACCGTCTGGATCATGGAAACATCCGGGCTGCTTTCTGGACCCGTTGCTTTCGTAGCAGGCGAAAGTTCAGCGATACAACTTGCCCATCCAATAGATGTAAAACGCACAGCAGGCTGGCTCGGTACACGCTATTCAGTCATTCAATTTTTCAAAGGACGGGAAGTGTTTCGTAAATATCCGAAATTCGGAGATAGTCTAGGCAATACGGAAGATGACTCTACAAAATGGATTGGGGAAGCTCTTTACTATATCGGCACAACCGCGATAAATGATCTACAGGAAGATTCAACAACCCTGCTGGAAAATATACTGGCTGAGAGAATTGAGAATTATATCCGCGGCTACGTAGATCGAAAAAACTTCACTGAGTTATACTCGATCGGCGATTCAGCTAGTTTATTTGTAGATGATGTACTGCAGCCTTTTTTAACACAATTGCCAGCAAATTATCCAGCTGCATACCAGGATGCGGTGGATCTTTACTCAAACGAAATGCACATAACAGGCCAATTACAAGATGATCAGTTCAAATTCCATATCTTTCTGCCTGGTGTTGTTATCTCTACAAATGCTGATTCGATCGCTGGTGACACACTGCTGTGGACTTTCGGGCTAAAAGATTTTCTGAATGATGATTACATACTTGAGGCTGAGTCTATTGTGTATTCCAAGAAACGTATTCAATTTGCTATAATTGTGGTCACGCTCTTAGTATTAATCATTGCTGTAATCTTAATTAAATTCAAACGATGAAATTCCACAGATTACTTATCATCATTCTTCTGGCACCGCTCCTATTCGCAGCAAAGCCAAAGTTCAGTGATACCCAAATTATTGCCATGACACCCCATTATTTCGACCGAAACCATACCTCCCCTAAATTATTGGGCGTCAACATTTATACCACCAGGCAAGGACGCGTGTATCAGGTTGATATTCAAGTAGACAGGAACAGGATAAATGATGATCTGGGTTTTGCCTACTCCGCTTTAACAAATATGGGACAATACGCTAAAAAGACAATCAAACAGCTTATTGTGGTTATGCACAGTGACAACCACCGCAACCCGCCCCAGGTATGCATTGGCAAAGCAAAATGCAGTATCGATTTCTGGGTTCATCAAAAAGGAGAATATCAAAACTGGTATAAGAATTGTATCCATTTTAAAGAATTGTAATGCCCATGGGTAAACGCACATGTTGCAGTGCACGTCATAATTCAAGCATCTATTTAGCGTTATTATTCATTTTCTCAAATACTACCTGGCTGCCGGCAGCTGAACCCGATTCAACGCTTGATATCTCCGCCGCGTATTTCCGGACGGTACCATTATTACTGCACCTGCCACCAAAGATCATTTTTGATGACCGACCAACAAAGTTGCAGTTATACGTTGATATACCTGAAGACAGCATAGTAACAGTGAGCATTTTTTACAGAACGAACGCCATGGAAAATATGCAGGAGATACCATTAGCTAAGGTAAGGGGCTTCTATGCCTTCAACTTTGATCCTGGTTTCCAAGGCGGAGATTCAGTTACCTATTTTTTCACGGTTGCCGCAATAGATCAATCCATGCATGCCACACCGCTGGATAAAAATGGAAAAATAAAACCATATAATAAACCATTAGTTGATCCAATAAAGTACTTTGAAGAAAGATTAAAATCGCTGCAATGGTAGCTGTAACCGAAAAAATCAAATCACTTCGGCAACAGATCAACGATCATAACTACCGCTACTATGTCCTGGATGATCCCGTAATCTCTGATGGAGAATATGACCAGCTTTTCCGTGAACTGGAACAATTGGAAGAGCTGCATCCGGAACTGATTGTTCCGGAATCACCAACACAGCGTATTGGTGCTGAGCCATTGGAAGCTTTTGGCACTGTCACCCATCGGTTACCCATGATGTCCTTAGCGAATGCCATGTCAGATGATGAATTAAGCGCATTTGATGAACGGTTAAAAAAAGCCATAGATAATATGGCAGATATTGAATATGTCAGCGAACCAAAACTGGACGGCTTAGCTGTAGAACTGATTTATGAGAACGGAACATTCGTAAATGGATCCACTCGTGGCGATGGGACCAGCGGTGAAGATATTACAGCCAATTTAAAAACCATTAATGCCATACCGCTTGCTCTGCGACATGATAAGCGATCTATCCCCACATTACTGGAAGTAAGAGGTGAAGTATTCATTCGCAAGTCAGATTTTACATCCTTGAATAATCACCGTGAAAAATCAGGTGAGCCACCGTTTGCCAATCCCCGTAACGCAGCGGCTGGAAGCCTGAGGCAACTCGATCCAAAAATTACGGCAACACGGTCATTATCTATTTATTGTTATCAGGCTGGATCAATAATTGGTACAAAATTCAACACCCACTGGGAGTTTTTACAATCACTACAGGACTGGGGACTACCAGTAAACCCTGAAGTACAGATTGCTGCAGGAATTAAACAGGCAATCGCTTACCATCAGCAGCTCGAAACACGACGCAACGATTTGCCTTACGAAATTGATGGGTCGGTCATTAAGGTTAATTCACTGTCGTTACAAAACACAGTTGGTGTACGTAGCCGAACACCGCGCTGGGCCATTGCTGGTAAATTCAAAGCACAGCAGGCCACAACAGTGATCAATGACATCATCTCCTCTGTCGGGCGCACTGGTGCTGTCACCCCGGTGGCAAAACTGGAAGCGGTGGAAGTTGGTGGTGTAACGGTTACCAACGCTACCCTTCACAATCAGGATGAGATTGATCGTAAGGATATTCGCATTGGTGACACAGTGGTAGTGGAGCGTTCCGGTGATGTGATACCTAAGGTAATTAAAGTTATTAGCGCAAAGCGGCCGGCCAGAACAAAACCATATCATTTACCCGCTAGCTGCCCGGTGTGTGGACATGAATTGCACAGGCCAGAGGATGAAGTGGTGTATCGTTGCCACAATCATGCTTGTCCAGCCCAGATTAAAGGACATCTACAACATTTTGTCTCCAAAAATGCCATGGACATTGACGGCGTAGGGGAAAAGCTAATTGAACAGCTGGTAGACCAGGACTTGATCCATACAGTGAATGACCTCTTTCATCTCGATCAAGCCACGCTGGCTGGGCTGGAGCGTATGGGTGAAAAATCCGCAAGCAATGCCCTAGCCTCAATTACCAGTGCTAAAGCGACAACATTTGCCCGTTTCGTTTTTGCCCTTGGCATCAGACATGTAGGCGAACATACAGCAAAAATAATTGAACAAGCTTTCCAGGGAGATTTTGAAAAATTCCGCTACGCATCTTTTGACGAACTAGAAAACATCGATGAAATAGGGCCAATAGTTGCTGAATCAATCATACGCTTTTGGCAAGACGGGGCTAATAAAAAAATAGTGGAAGCCTGTTTTGAAATGGGCATCACGTTTCAAGAGCATCCAGAAATGCTGCCGCAAACCCTGGCTGGAAAAACGTTTGTTTTCACTGGATCATTAGAAATTTATACCAGGAAAGCGGCACAGGAACTGGTGGAAAGTCGCGGCGCAAGGACCAGTAGTTCGGTAAGTAAAAATACTGACCATGTTGTTGCTGGTGCTGGTGCTGGGTCAAAACTGGCCAAGGCAAAAGAGATGGGTATCAGCGTATTAACGGAACAGGAATTTGAAAACTTACTGAAAGAGCAAGAGTTGTAATTTGATTTAATTGTATTGTTACTATTGGAAACGAACGAGTATACCATAAATTTGAACTAGGTGTTTTCAATTGAAAAATAAAAAAGGGACATTGTTATGATGAAAATTGAAACTATTGTTGGCGACGTGGTACTGTTAATATTACAGGACGCAGAAACATTAAAAGAACTGGGAATACAAAAAAACAAGATTTACGCTCGCGTCGCAGGTTATGATGAAAATGGTATCTGGATCGAACACCCAAATTTTCAAATACCCCGCAAGGAAAACCCTGATGATAAAAATTCCAAGATCACTACCGAAACTGTTACTGCATCGGTTCTGATCGCCTGGCCCTACGTATCTTCTATTGTACATTTCCCTGGTGTTGAAGGATTCGATTTCCCCGATCCTTTTGATCAGCATATTGGCTTCGATATCGAAAATTGAAAACTCCAGCTATCGAAATACACGGGCTTAAAAAATCCTTCGAGGATGTACAAGCCCTCGATGGCATTGATCTAACCATCAATCAGGGTCAATTTTTCGGATTACTGGGTCCGAATGGGGCGGGAAAAACAACTATCATCAATATACTTACCGGTCTGGTTATCAGACAGGAAGGGTCAACAAAAATATTTGGCCAGGACACCGTTAAAGATTATCGTTTCACACGCGCTAAAATAGGCATTGCTGCGCAAGAATTATCCATCGACTGGTTCTTTCCAATCGAGAAATTGCTCACGTTTCACGCTGGGTATTATGGCATATCAAAAAATTTGGCCCAAGAAAAGGTAACGGACATTCTAGACCGACTGGGTCTCACAGAAAAACGAAATACCCGTTTGCGGCAGTTATCAGGTGGTATGAAACGCCGCTATCAGTTAGCCAAAGCACTAGTCCACGACCCGGATATCATTATTCTGGATGAACCAACCGCCGGTGTTGATGTACAATTGCGCCATGAACTGTGGGATTACCTGCGGCAGCTGCACGAGGAAGGCAAAACGATTCTGCTTACCACTCATTATATCGAAGAAGCTGAATTACTTTGTGAACGAGTAGCAATAATTAATAAGGGAAAAATAATTAAAGAGGGATCACCAAAAGATCTTACCCTGCAATTGGGGCAGGCTGGAATTACCATATATTTGAGTGGCTGGCAAGACAGCAACAATCATTTACTTGATGATTTTACCTTTACCCATGAAAATGGGCGGCTGCATTTCAGCGTTACTGATCCGGAACAAGATATGCCTACCATCATCAGTATTCTCGCGCAGGAAGGCTGCCATATTCAAAGCGTGAAAACAGATAAATCATCATTAGAAGACGTTTTTCTTAATCTTACCGGGGAAGGAATCAATTGATGGCCGGTACCAACTGGATCGGTCTTTGGACATTGATTACGCGGGAAGTGGGCCGGTTTTTTTCAGTTTATCGTCAGACTGTTCTCCCAGGGTTGATCTCATCTGGTCTATATATTCTTGTGTTTGGTTTTACGCTAGAGCGGCGTATAGCAGAGATTAATGGTGTCCCCTATACTCTTTTTATTTTGCCGGGATTAATAATGATGAATACGCTCACGAACGCTACAGCCAACACCTCATCATCCATGCTGCAAATGAAACTCTTACAGCAATTACCGGATATTTTAACAGCACCTCTATCGGCCATGGAAATATCTTTGGCCTATATAATCGGCGGTACGGTGCGGGGCACTGTTAATGGTGTTCTGGTGATGCTATTAGGTGTGGTACTGATTGATATGCCCGTACACCAGCCTGTGGCAACGATAGGGTTTATTGTCATGGTATCCTGGTCCTTCGCCAGTATGGGGTTAGTGCTGGGACAATTATCC
>CAJXWT010000069.1 GCA_913062595.1 uncultured Fidelibacterota bacterium | reverse complement strand
CATCCAGCTCATGATCCACACGCTGTTTTATATCTGGTGTAATATCACCATATCTTTCAACAATACCTTTATTACAAATTGAGCGTAAATATGCATCTGTATCTGGCATGTCCCCATCAGCGGGTAAAGGGAACTTAGGCAAATGGTATAATCCAGTTGGGATTGACAGATCTATGCTATCTGCAATAGACCGTGTATTTTCAATCGCATTGGGAACATCCTTAAAAAGTTTGTACATATCATCTTGGGATTTGAAATAGAATTCCGGTGTCGCATAGCGTAATCTGTTTGGATCATCTCTTTCCTTACCAGTGCCGAGACAAAGGAGGATATCATGCGCTTCCCAATGCTCATGTTTCGCATAATGAGCATCATTCGTAGCAACCAATGGAAGATCCAATTCGTTGGCAAGTTTTTTCATGTTTTCAATATTGACTTGCTCCTGGTCAATACCGTGGTTCTGCACTTCTAAAAAATATCTGTCAGGAAAAATTTCAGCATACTCTAGTGCCGTTTCCTTGGCTCCAACCCAATCATTATTAACCAATTTTTCTGGCACTTCACCCTTCAAACACGCTGACATACATATCAGGCCATCACTGAATTCGCGGAGGATATCCTTATCAATACGGGGGCGATAATAAAAGCCTTCCAAATAGCCCACTGTGATTAATTTCATCAGATTCTTATAACCCGTGTAATTTTGTGCCAGTAATATTAAATGATTGTTGCCCCAGCCACCTTCAGCGCGAGGTTTTTTATCAAAACGGTTATTAACTGCAACATAGACCTCGCTACCGACAATGGGTTTAATGCCGGTTTTATTGGCATTATTGTAGAAACTTACTGCACTAAACATATTACCATGCTCAGTCAGGGCAACTGCATCCATTTGCAAGTCATCAATGGTATTGACTAAGGTCTGGACCGTTTGCGCACCATCAAGTAAGCTATAGTCAGAATGATTGTGAAGGTGGACAAATTCAGCTGGCATAATGATCAACTAAAATGGCAGTTAGTCCAACTATGGTGCTGAACTTTAACAATTTTGCGCTCTGCCTGGCCGTAGATATAGATGGTGATTTCACGAATAAAACTACGATCATAGCTAAAGGAATCTCAACTCCAATTACCAATAGAATAAGATAAATTTTTCCATAAATATGGAAAAAATAGGGGAGCAATGCTGCCAATCCAATTATAACAGCGTTAATTACGGCAACAGTAATTGCCTTGTCTTTGCCTATAACAAGCGGCAATGTTTTTAAACCAGCAGAATTATCTCCTTCTACATCAGCAATATCCTTTATCAATTCACGAACAAACGTTAATCCGAAAGCAAGTATTGCCGGTATAACCATGGGGCCAATCTTATTAAATGCTAAACCGCAAAAAACGAATGTCAACCCCAGGATCATTGCGACAGCGACGTTACCTAATAGCGGTGTTCCTTTTAAACGTAGGCTATAGATAATCATCAATGGCATAGCGATACCAACAGCCGTTAGCATTGCATAAAACGGCAACTGAAATGCAGTTATAGAACCTATTGCAAATAATATTACCGCAAAACTCAGTGCTTGAGAACTAGTGATCATTCCACGGATCAATGGTCTATTTGGTCGATTTATTAAATCAATTTCATAATCACAATAATCATTAAACGCATTTGCGGCGCCATTATAGGCAATGACGACTATAACAGCGCAGGTTAGTATATAGTCTTGTTCATAAACACCCAAAATAAATGCGCTTACTAATACGGCAGATGCAGCTACTGCAATGTTTAAAGGACGAAGTAACTTGATAAAACCTAAAATCAAATTCAATTTACTGTAACCTTCAAAACTCTAGGATCACCGTTTCGATCCGGAATAAGTGTTTGGTCATAGAATGATGACTTATCAAATATCTCCAACGCACAGTTAGGATGTGTATTTAAACCAACCTCAAGAATCAGGTGGCCACCAGAATTGATCATTGTTGGCGCCACCCCTGCAAACCGTTGATAGAACAATAAACCATCCGCTCCATCACTTAATGCAAAATGGGGCTCAAATAAACGCACATCATCCATTAAAGTATTCATTTCGACAAGTGGTATGTATGGTGGATTAGAAATAATCATATCAAATTTTTTATTATATGGATTCATTAAAAAATCCATTTCTTCAAACTGAACTGTTGCATGGTGAACATCTGCATTGATTTTAGCTACTTTTATTGCTACAGTAGATATATCTATGCCCGTGATCTTAGAATTGGGTATTTCCTTCGCCAGAGATACAGCGATACAGCCTGTGCCTGTGCCCATATCCAAAACAGTAGGTTTATTAGCTGCCTTAAGTATAGCAATCGCAACATCCACGAGTCGTTCTGTCTCCGGACGGGGTATGAATACATCTTTGTTGACGATAAATGTACGGCCATAGAATTCACAGTGTCCTGTAATATACTGTAGGGGTTCTTTCTTGACCCGTCGTTTAACCCATTGGTGCAGTAGTTCCAGCTGATCACTAGTCAAGGGTTCTTCAAATCGAAGATATAAATCAACTCTTTCACAATCTAGTATATCTGTTAGCATCCATTCAATTTCTTGACGGGGTTTATCAAACCCCTTTAATGAAAAATATTCATCGGCCCAATTGATTAAATCGATCACCCGCCAGACTTTTTTTTTAATTACGGGCATATCCACAGCTTTAGTCTGCTTGTAAGGCCACTTGTTGATCAGCAATTTTTAACTGTTCAATAATTTCATTTAAATCGCCATCCATAACGTTTTCCAATTGGTAAGAAGTAAAATTGATACGATGATCCGTTATCCGTCCTTGTGGAAAATTATATGTTCTAATTTTTGCTGATCTATCACCGGTGGAAACCATTGACTTTCTTACATCCGCTCTTTCTTTAGCCAGTCGTTCTTTTTCCTGTGCTAAAAGTCGAGATTTAAGAACCTTCAATGCGGCAGTGCGATTTTTATGCTGAGATTTTTCATCCTGACATGTTACAACTAGACCTGTTGGGATATGGGTAATTCTTACGGCTGATTCTGTCTTGTTGACATGCTGACCTCCGGCACCACTTGCTCTAAAAGTATCTATTTTTAAATCAATTTCCTTGATATTGATTTCTGCATCCTCTGCTTCCGGCAATACGGCCACAGTAGCTGCTGAGGTATGCAGGCGTCCACCGGTTTCTGTCTTAGGAACGCGCTGTACCCGATGGACACCACTTTCAAATTTCATCACACCATATACGGCAGTACCCTTCATAGAGAATATTATTTCCTTAAATCCGCCTATACCTGTACCATTACTGGCAATAATATTACGCGACCAATTGTTTCGCTCAGCATACCTACTATACATACGGAAAAGATCGGCAGCGAACAAGGCAGCTTCTTCCCCACCAGTACCTGCGCGTATCTCCACAATCGTATTTTTATCATCATTAGGATCCCGGGGTATAAGTAAAACTTTTAATTCATTTCCCAAGTCGGCTAATTCCTGCTCCATTTTAGGTAATTCTTCCATAGCTAGCTCTTTCAATTCGTCATCATCCCCATCTATAATGATCTTATGTTCATCAAGCTGCTCGAGCAAACTCAGAAACTGATTAGCTTTAGGTACGATAACATGCGCCTTTCTGTGTTCCCGAGCTATGTCTTTCAATCGTTCCGGATCAGATATAATAGCTGGGTCCGCTAATCGGGCTTCCAGTTCATCATGCCTTGCGATTATTTGGGCTAGCTTGTCCTTCATCCTATGGCCTCAGCGATAAATTCTTTGCCCTTTAAATCATTTAGCTCATCCCCAAATGCAGATTCCAACGCTGTTATGGCTACCTCCACCATTGCATCGTCTGGCGGGCGTGTTGTGATTAATTGTAGCCATAAACCAGGGGTTTGCAGTAATCGTACAATAGCTTTATCACCGTGACGCACAGACAATTTTATCAACTCATAGGACACACCGGCAACCAAAGGTATTAATGGCAGATGAAATAATAATCGCATCGGCAAATTGATCGTTTCAAAAACAGCCAATATCAGCGTATCGATAAGGGCAAAAACAATAATAGCAGATAGCAATACAATAAACATAAAACTTGTTCCGCAACGTGGGTGCTGCGTAGGAAAAGATTGGGCATCACTGATTGAAATATCCCTTCCAGATTCAAAATTATATACTACCCTGTGCTCCGCACCATGATAACTAAAAAGCCGTTTAACATCTTTCATCAAAGAAATTAAAAGGAGATAAAGAACAAAAAATACTATACGTATAACACCAGCAACAGCATTGAATGGTAATGCGTTCTTTTCTAGGTGCAATAATTCTGTAGTAATCCAATAAGGTAGAATGACAAATAACAAAATTGCCAGGCCAACTGCTAAAATGGTAGAAAAGAAATCAGAGACTCTGTTGTTTTTATTTTTCTCAGATTCATCAGGTATTGCAATGTCAGCTGACCATTGTAGCGTGGCCATCCCCATTTTCATGGCTTCAAATAAGGCAGCCATACCACGAAATACAGGTTTTTTCCAAAATGCTGAATGTTCAGTTACTGAAGTAAACTTATGGCGGTCAATATGAACGTTACCCTTAGGGTCTCTCACGGCAGTAGCATAGGCTCCCGGCACGCGCATCATTACGCCTTCAATCACTGCTTGGCCTCCAACCAAAATAGCAGGTTTCATAATTAATATTATCCAGTTACGCATAAATGAAAAATGGCTTCCTGCACAGAGAAAACTGTTTTGGAAGCCATCGTATTATTTGTTTAGTTATTGTGCTGTTTTTTTGTACTTCTTTTGAAATTTTTCAATGCGACCTGCAGTATCTACTAATTTTTGTTTACCAGTATAAAACGGATGTGTAAAAGATGTGATATCACAGTAAACAACGTAATGAGTTACACCCTCAATCTCTCGCTTTTCATCACTTATTATAGTGGACCGGGTTAAAATCTCATCACTTGTCGCAGAATCAACAAAGACAACCGGGTGGTAATCTGGGTGGATTCCTTTTTTCATTATATTCTCTCCTTTAATTTAAATCGTTTAATACTTTTGCAACGCGATCTATACCTTCTCTAATTGTATCTTTTTTCGTAGCACAAGAAAATCGAATATGCCCGGGGGCACCAAAGCCATCTCCTGGCACAGTTACTACTTCAGCTGAATCCAAGATATAATCACAGAGTGCGAAAGAATCGTGTAAAATATGACCATTTGCAGATTTGTTCAAGTAGTGTGAAAAATCAGGAAATACATAAAATGCTCCACCCGGAACCGAACAACTTATATCTGGAATTTTCCGTAGTAATTCCACCATTAAATCACGTCGTCCTTTAAATTTATTTCTCATAACCTCGACAGGTTCTTGATCCCCTGTTAAAGCAGCTATCGCTGCTTTTTGACCAATTGAGTTCGCACATGAGGTGGCTTGGCCTTGTAACTTGCTCATCGCTTTTATGATATCCATATCACCAACTGCATAACCAATGCGCCAGCCTGTCATAGCATATGTTTTTGATAAGCTCATGCAGGTCAATACATTGGTTTCATACGAATTTAACTTCTGGGTACTAACAAATTTTCCATCAAACACTAATTGTTCGTAGCATTCATCAGAAATAACCATCCAATTATTCTGCGCAGACATTTTCAGAATTTTAATTATTGCCTCTTCAGACCATACGCCGCCTGTTGGGTTGGATGGTGAATTGATGATTACTCCCTTGGTTTTATTTGTAATTTTTAACTGTAAATCATCAAAATCCGGCTCAAACTGATTATTTGGATCTGTTTTTACAATTATGGGTTCGGCATCCGCTAAGCGGACGAATTCTGGAAATGATACCCAATAAGGTGAAAAAATAATAACCTCATCGCCTTGTTGAAACAGAACCTGACATGCAGTAAATAAACTTTGTTTTTCTCCATTGGATACTAACACTTGATTTGGACCATAGTATAATTCGTTATCGCGCTCGAGTTTTTCACATATTGCTTCACGCAATTCAATCATGCCGGATCCAGCAGTATATTTAGTAAAACCATTATCCATCGCTTCCTTACCAGCCCTGATGATATGATCTGGCGTATTAAAATCTGGCTCCCCAACGCTAAAATTGATTACATCAACACCTTTTGCACGTAATTCAGCCGCTCGGCTAGTCATTTCTAATGTAAAAGATGGTTTTACACGCTTGACGCGATCAGAGAAATTAATTGAAGAACTCATTTAAATTTTATGCTGTTTTTTATGATATGCTACCGTATTGTAATTTGTCTCTTCATCTTCCAACTTTTTATTATCTCCTTTTTCACCAAGTTTTCTTCTACGTCTAGCATCTGGAACGTTTTCTTCGATGTCAAACTCTTCAGATAGCAACTTTTTTGAAAAATGTCTATTTTGTTTCTTCCTTTTTTTCAGGCTTTTCCGTCGTGATATCGGAACATCATCTACGTTGATTCCATTCAGTTCAGATTCCACGCTCATTTGATCACTTTCTGCATCTTTATTGCCAGGATTGACCGCAAGAGAACCTTCTCCAAAATGAAAATCTTGTGGATTAAATAAACCATAAATAGCGCCATACCCGCGAGTAATACCATTTCCTAAACCGATATAATTGGGAAGATTGAAATTAGCGCTAAACTCACCAGAAAATGCGCCCCAGTTATTTTCATCCACAGGTTTGGGAAATAAGGAACTTAAATTTACTTTAGTGAAAACTTTATCTTCTAAATTGACACCAAGTTCTTTGGCGATAAAAACAATATTTTGTCCTAATAATTTGTTGAGGAAACTCACCCGTTCCGAATTATTTAACGCTCTGTACTTACGGCTAGTAGTCTGATTAAGTGCAACCCAGGGGGTGACAAAGCGATAATGTATTAATTGATCAGATTGTTGAAATTGATCCGTCATATCGATAATATTTTTATCATTAACCTCAAAAGTAATGTTGCCAAAATCCAACGTACTAATCTTGTCAATTAACTGTAACACACAATCAGACCCATCCCCAACACCAATAATATAGATTTGTTCATTCAGTACTTTTACTTGTACTCTGGGATATAAATAACGATCACGATATTTGCCATCTAACATAGGGATAATATCTAGGTCAGGATAATGACGCATAAATACTCCCTTGACTTGATAGGCTGTCTTCTTTACAGGTTTGTCAGTGATCAAGGTAGCTAAAACTGCCCTGCTTTCAGGGGCATTAGAAACCATAATTATACCTCAACAATTAAAATCGATATAAAAGTTACAAACTATTGGCTCATTGTGTCCAGAAACTCCTCGTTGTTCTTCGTCCTTTTCATCCTTTCTTGCAGAAACTCCATTGATTCAATGGTATTCATTTCATTCAGTAATTTCCTCAGAATCCACATCCGAGCCAGTGTTTTTTTATCAAGAAGTAATTCTTCTTTTCTAGTGCCTGAGCGTACTAAATCAAATGAGGGGAATATCCTGCGATCACTAAGACGGCGATCAAGAACCAGCTCCATGTTACCGGTACCTTTAAATTCCTCGAAAATTACATCATCCATACGGCTACCCGTATCGATTAACGCTGTAGCAATAATTGTTAAGCTGCCGCCTTCTTCAGTATTCCTAGCAGCGCCAAAGAATTGTTTAGGTTTCTTCAGAGCATTTGCATCCACACCGCCTGAAAGGATTTTTCCACTGTGGGGAATTACAGCGTTATGTGCTCTCCCTAGACGGGTAAGACTATCCAGGAGAACCACAACATCATCTCCAAACTCTACCAATCTCCTTGCTTTTTGAATGACCATATCAGCAACAGCTACATGCCGTTCTGGCGGTTCATCAAAGGTCGAGCTTACTACTTCAGCATCTACATTACGTTTCATATCTGTTACTTCCTCTGGTCGTTCATCGATCAACAGGATGAGTAATTTTGTATCGGGATGATTAGTTCTTATAGAATTAGCAATTTTCTGTAAAAGGATCGTTTTACCTGTTTTTGGTTGGGCGACTATTAGCCCGCGCTGACCTTTACCAATGGGTGATATAAGATCCATTATGCGTGTAGACATGTCTTTTTTGTCTACTTCAAGATTAAACTTCTCTTCCGGGTATAGAGGTGTAAAATTGTCGAATAGAGTTGTTTTTTTTACATTCTCTACAGGATAATCATTCACAGACTCTAACTTTAAAAGTGCGTAAAATCGTTCTTTTTGTTTTGGAGGTCTTATTTCTCCAGACACCTGGTGTCCCGTACGTAAACCAAATCGTTTTATTTGTGATGGACTTACATAAATATCGTCTGGGCCGGGAAGATAATTAAAATCCGGACTGCGTAAAAAACCGTAACCTTCCTTTAATACTTCCAAAACCCCGCGGGCCTGCATAATACCTTCTTTTTTATTATGAGCTTCCAGAATATTTAGGATCAATGCCTGTTTGCTTAAACCTGCGAACTCCTCGATCTCCAGGTCTTGAGCAAATTTGGTTAGATCACTAATATTTTGGGACTGTAGTTCATTAACATCCATAAAGATGGTTCCTTTAAATGCTTAGTATATGCTTAAAAGATCTATAGGGGGAAAATGTGTGTGTGCTTTGAAGCCACCCAGCACCACAAATTACACTATATACTTCCGTTGTCAAAATTAATTTCAAAATAATTGAAAATTGATTCTGCCACATAATGACTGCCAAAAATGATACCATTTTCACCTTTTAATGCGCGATCATATAGGTACGTGTATCCTTTTTCTATTGAATCCATAATATTGCAATTCAGATTTTGAGCTTTTAACGCATTAAATAGCAATTGTTCATCCATTAATTCTGATTCTGGAATACTGGCTACAAATAATTCATTAAATAAGCCATCTAATGCTAATGCTATTTGATCAACATGTTTGTCATTCTTTAGTACCATTATTCCATTAGTAACTTTCGAGTTGAGGGTGTCTAGGGTATCTCGAATTGTACGAATTCCACCGGGGTTATGGGCAACGTCATAATAAATAGGCAATTTTTTTATGAGCGGTTGAAAACGGCCGAACCATTTAGTATTACTCAAGCCAGATTGTATTTCTGTCTGTTTCATTTCAGGGTAGCAATGCATTACTGCCCTAATCGCTAACCCTGCATTTATTGCCTGATGGGCACCAATTAATGGAACAGAATATTGTTTTTCATCCAATTCAAATTCCGTTGAACAGTGATTAATGATAATTTTTTGAGGATTATTGCTAAACATAATCGGTGAATTGCTCTCTTGGGCTTTTTTACGAATCACATCCATTACTTCAGGTGTTTGAGAGCAGACTAAAACTGGTGTTTGTTTTTTTATAATTCCCGCTTTTTCCGCAGCGATATCTATCAGGGTTTCGCCGAGCAGATGTTGATGATCTAAATCAATGGATGTAATGATAGTCAATTCTGGATCAATGACATTTGTCGAATCCAATCTTCCGCCTAGTCCAGTTTCGATCACGGCAACATCAACTTTTTGATTCGAAAAATAATGCAATGCAAGTACTGTGGTTGCTTCAAAAAAGGTTGCTTCTATTTCATCAATAACGCTGTTGAATTGTGCCATAAATTCAATGATTGATTTGTCTGAGATGGGTAACCCATTGATTCTAATTCGTTCGTTGAACCTTATTAAATGAGGTGATGTATACAACCCTACCCTTAAACCACTTTCACGTAATATTGCCTGGACCATGGCTGCTGTGGAGCCTTTTCCGTTTGTCCCAGCAATATGAATTGTTTTTAACTTTCGATGAGGACTGCCACATAGACGTAGCAACTCATTTGTATGCTCTAGACCAACTTTTATACCTAGCCGGCGCAGGCCATAAAGATGCGCTAGAAGATTATCAATTTCAGTGAATGGGGACCGTTCGGACATTATCAAGCGAATAGCCCAAAAAACGTTCAGCTATGCTCTCGAACTGAACGGGGGAGTCTGTAACAAAACATTTTAATAGACCTTTATTGCTACTATCTGCACTCATCTTCTTTTCGAGAAGTATAATAGCAGCTTCTTCAGCTACAGTTTCAGCTGAATCAATGAGAACAGTATTATCATTAACATGCTCCTGGATCATTGGTTTCAACAGCGGATAATGGGTACAACCTAAGATTAATGTATCAACATTTGCCACATTGATACTTTTTAAGTAAGAGGCAGTTACTTCTGAAGGTACTGGGCCATTCAACCAACCCTCCTCCACAAGTGGTACAAATAAGGGACATGCCTGGGCAGTAATTTGTATCGATGAATCGATTTCATTCAACGCCTGAGAATACGCATTGGAATTAATCGTTGCGATGGTACCAATTACTCCTACATGCTTATTGCGTGTTGCATGAACCGCAGCTTTTGATCCTGGAAGAATCACTCCCAAAATTTGCACTTGAAATTCAGATTGTAATGCTGGTAGTGCAAGGGCGGATGCTGTATTGCAGGCTACCACTATTAATTTTGCATTTTCTTCCAGAAGGAAATTAATAATCTGAGTGGCGTAATCTGTGACTAACAGTGTACTTTTATTACCATAGGGTACCCTGGCAGTATCACCTAGGTAAACTATGTTTTCATTTGGTAGTTTTGCTTTTATGGCTTTCGCAACAGTTAGTCCCCCTAAGCCTGAATCAAAAACACCAATCGGTCGACTATCAGGCATCAACCTTCGGCCAACGCTTGTTCCCTAGATTTCCTGAACCGCATTATCCCAGAATAAATACCTTTCGCCACTTTTTTCCTGTAAGCTGCAGATTTTAACTTTCTTTCTTCATTTGGATTAGAAATAAAACCGGCCTCTACAAGTACATTGGGCATACTGGCGCCAATCAATACGTAAAATCCCGCTTGTTTTAATCCGCGATTTGGTGAATCCAGTAATTGGTCCAGTTCTTCTTGTATGTATGCGGCAAGATCTTCACTCTCCTTCATAAACATACTTTGTGCCATTGTTGCCATAATTAAATTTTCGCCAGTCATTGCATTATATTTTTTTCTAGCTTTGCCTTCTTCCAGTCTGATTACAGCATTTTCTCTTGATGCTACCTCTATAGCATCATCTGTTTTACCCGGTTTAAGTAGATAGGTTTCAAAACCGCGGACACTGCGGTTCGGGTTAGAATTGACATGAATACTGACAAACAATTTTCCATTAGCTTCATTAGCGATTTTTGTTCGTTTCCAAACAGGAATGAACACATCCTCTTCGCGGGTATACATTACATTGATATGGGTATTCTCTTCTAAAAGAGATCCGACCCTTTTGGTAATATCCAATACAATGTCTTTTTCTGTTGTTCCTTTTCTCCCAATAGTACCTGGATCTTTACCTCCATGCCCTGCATCAAGTACAACCGTATCCAATCTCCAGCGTTTTTTCATATCTTTAATATGCGATGCCAGTTTCTTAAATGGTGTTCTTAAGGTTACAACAATAGCATTTGGATCACTACTTTGGTACACCTCATGTCCAATAATATCGGAGCGTAGCCGAAAAGCCAATTGTGCCGATTCATCAAACTGATTTGATGTTATTTTGGTGACTACACCCCTAGTATCAGTTTTCTTTATCATAGACGTATCAATAATACCTTCTCTTACTGTAAGGTAAAACCAGCCATTATTATTCACGAACGAACTAATGTCACCATCAGAGAATTGCCGTGATGTATTAACCCGCAGTATAGTTCCATTAGACTTCTGCTCAATAACGACACCGTTAATATTGAACTCGATCAGATTAAGACTAAGCAGTTTCTTGGCAGCATCGTAATCCAAACCGGGCAGGATACTCTGCTTCAAGATTGAAAAGAAAGACTCCGCTGGCACGTAAATATCATCGTATTTAACAAGGGCATGCGTGGACATCTGGAAAACCTGATCATCAACAACCACAAAGCTAGATGAATTGGATATCTTTATACGTTGATTACCAATGTATAGTACAATCTTTTGCCGCGCTGCATTTTCAAATGGTAACCTATCTGAAAGAAGTTTAGAAACCTCTTTTACAGACACATAAGGCTCCTGTTCTCCATCCAATACCGATAATTCATTATCCTTTTTATCGATTAGGTTCAATACATCTATGGACGCTCCGCTGGCTATTGCGGTTAATGAAATAGACAAATAAAGAACAAAGGTGGGTAAACCTTTGAAAAATCTGGCGCTCATGGGTACGAAGTTATTCCCGGACTTACTTGATTGAAAAGTACTAACTAAAAACTAACCTGCAAAATTAACGCACCTTCGTTATCAAAGATCCCTGAAAATGGCAGATTCACCCAAACTCGACGAAAACGGAATGCTAATGTACTTCTATTATCGGCCTTCAACATTGTTTTGACTCCGATTGAGTGACTATCCTTGCTATATAAACGGCTACGCATTTCACCTGGTAAATTGATATCCCAAAAATACAATCGCGCATTATAATCATTTACCCAAGCGGAAACCCAATCTAGATCAATGCGCATTCTACTTGGCATATATGACAGTCTTAAATCAACGCCAAATCCTTGATCAGTTAGCGGGTCTTCATGATAGTTGGTATAATATGTCTGTACCTTTGTAAGCCAATAATCAAAGGGATTCCATAAATAGGCAAACTTAACTACATGTTTTTCTACATATGCAGGTATCAAAGTGGATGAAAAACCAATATTATCTTCAATCGACTTACGTTCATGTCTCCATTGTACTCTGAAAATTTTCTGCTTCACTTTCCATTGCCACCGTAAACCAATTTCACTACCATGAACTGATTCCGGAATATGTGTTAGGACACCATACCTATTAAACAGATCACTATATAAAGATATTTTATGATCCTTAAGGGATATGTTAACATTTTGAAACACACCTTCCTCATTCATACTTGCACCCGACCATTCTGAAAACGGACTTGACCGAAAACCTGAAAACCCTTCTTCATAACGTCTTGCTGCCAAGGTATATGATAATTGTCTTGTTCTGAATCTGATCCCCATCAAGGCACCAATAGTATTGTGATATCCTTTTGCGATTTCGGTGATCCATTTGAATGAACCCCAAACTTTGGAAAAATGAATTGATTGTGAAGAGCGATTGATAGAATAATTATTTGAATTCAACTTAGTTGCAGTCAGAATTATACCTAAATGACCATTTTGATAATCGTGTTGAAATGCAGTAAGTAAGGTAGCTTCATTTATATTCCACCAACTATCAGACTTGCTACTTAATTCATGCAAACCAGTTTGAGAAACTTTCAGATTACCAGTTGAATCTATTGATCCATCCCAAGTTG
>CAJXWT010000068.1 GCA_913062595.1 uncultured Fidelibacterota bacterium | reverse complement strand
ATAGAAGAAGATCAAAGAGGCTCATAACCCGGAGGTCGCTGGTTCAAATCCAGCCCCCGCTACAATGAAAACCCGTCAATAAGACGGGTTTTTTTGTGGACTTAGGTCAGTCTCATAACCCGATGGGTGGGTTTAATTGTACTGAAACGCCTCTTCTAATGGTACATCAAAAACTTTAGCTATTCGAAATGCAAGTTCAAGTGATGGTGAATATTTTTGAGCTTCAAGTGCAATAATCGTTTGTCGTGTTACACTTGCTTTTTCAGCTAACTCTGCCTGAGTCATTTCATTAGCCTCAAATCGCAATCGGCGAATTTGATTCTTTATTCTTTGTTCTTTCATCTAGATGTTTTTTCTATAATTAAATAGCTGAGTTAAGGATTTTCCAGTTGAAGACAAAAGTGTTATGATAAGCAATATCATTGCTATCATTGGGGCAGTAAATTCATTCAAACGTACTTGATTGATTGGATTGAAAACAATTAGGCTTATCAGGAGGTAAATAGATACCTGAGATATAATGTTGCTTATTCTATAACTTTTCAATTCGTAAATATAATCCCGTTCATCTTTTTCTTCCCTTTTTGTAAGGGTGTTAATAGCTCCAAAAACAAATATTGAGTAAATGATAGCAATTATAATTGTATTCGCGATTATGCCAACTAATGCTTCACTATATAACTGACCATCAATTATTAAAGGAAATATTTTAGGGAAAAAATAAAATGATACTAGTATATCTAATATTAACTCTGCCCAGATATTCAATTCTCTATTTGAATAATTATTCAGAAATTTCATTTAACACATCCTTGTTTTAATTAATTAATAATTATAATGTAAGAAATATATTACATATTGACAAATATATATTACATTAGTACTATTCCCCCCAAGCCCCGCTCAGTAGCGGCTAGATTTTTTATTATTATTAAATTCTCAACTTTTATAAGCACCAAAACTTAAAAAAGTACTACTATAGTACTACTTTTAATAATTTCCACGGTGTTTATCCTTAGAGAGAGACACGCTTGGAAAGCGTGTATACGGTTCACCCGTATCGAGGGTTCGAATCCCTCTCTCTCCGCAGACCTTGATTTTCGGAGGGGTGGCAGAGTGGCTTAATGCGGCGGTCTTGAAAACCGTTGACCTGCGAAGGTCCGGGGGTTCAAATCCCTCCCCCTCCGCGATTTCCTATTTTGTAAATTGACCTGATGAACAAGCCGCCTATTCGTGTACGTTTCGCACCAAGCCCGACTGGTCAATTACATTTAGGCGGGGCCCGTACAGCACTATTCAACTGGCTGTACGCCCAGCATCATGGGGGTGAATTTTTTCTGCGCATTGAAGATACGGACCGGGAACGATCCAAGGAAGAATATACCGGTCAGATAATTGGTTCCCTGGACTGGTTAGGCCTGCAGTGGTCTGAACCATTATTATTCCAATCGGAGCGAACTGGTGCCTACAAAAACGCTATCCATAAATTGCTGGATAATGGGTCAACCTATCGTTGTTTTCTTACCAGAGATGAACTGGATCGGGCCCGTGAGAAAGCCCAGGCCAAGGGAGGTGATTTTCGTGTGCCTAAAACATACCGGGATATTCCATTGCAGGAACAAAAGCGGCTATTGAACGCGGGCCAATCCTTTACTGTCCGGTTGAAAATTCCACCCGGAAAGACTCTTTTTAAGGATCATATTTACGGGGATATCAGCGTGAATAATGAAGAAATTGATGATTTTATCATTGCTCGTTCCGATGGGACCCCAACCTATAATTTTACGGTGGTAGTGGATGACTATACAATGGGAATCAGCCATGTGATCCGCGGGGAGGATCATATATCCAATACCCCAAAACAATTACTTATCTATGAAGCGCTGGGTTATCCTGCCCCTGAATTTGCCCATTTGCCAATGATCCTTGGTCCAGATAAAAAACGCTTGAGCAAGCGCCATGGTGCGGCAGGAATACAGGAGTTTCGGGATACAGGGTATTCTGCAGATGCATTATTGAATTATCTGGTGATGCTGGGCTGGAATCCAGGAACAGAAAAGGAATTATTCACCCGGGAAGAAATGGTGGCCCATTTCGACATTAGAAAAGTGCAGAAAAAAGGTGCTGTATATGATGAAAAAAAGCTGCACTGGATTGCTGGGCAGCATTTAGCCAGAGCCTCTGAAGATGAGATATTACAGGCAATTCGAGGCGAAGAACCGAACTGGCAACGCCATGCCAAAGATGAATATATACATCATGTACTGAAACTGATGAAGATACGAGGCAAGACATTGAATGAACTCAAAGATATGACCGGCTATTTCTTTTCCGACCCGTTAAAATTTGATCCGAACACAGCTGCCAAGCGCTGGAAAGACAAGTCGGTGAATAAATTAATCGAAAAGTACATCCAGCGTCTCGAAAATGCCGCCAAATGGGCCGCTGCTGACCTGGATGCAGCGCTGCGTGCCACCGCAGAAGATATGGCTGTGTCCGCGGCCAAACTGATCCATCCAGTACGTTTGGCAGTATCTGGACAATCGCAGGGCCCGGGTTTGTTTGAATTGCTGGAATTACTGGGTAAAATGACTTGTATTCGCCGGCTACGTAAATCATTAACTATATTTCCGCTGACCAATGACTGAGAAACAGCGCAACTTCATTCAACGCATTATTGATGAGGATAATATCTCCGGCAAATTTGACCAGCGGGTCCATACCCGTTTTCCGCCAGAACCAAATGGTCATTTGCATATTGGTCACGCCAAGGCTATTTGCTTGAATTTCAATATTGCGGGAGAATATGGGGGTAAATGCAACTTGCGATTTGATGATACCAATCCTGTAGCTGAAGAAGAGGAATATGTCAATGCTATCCAGGATGACGTAGCCTGGCTTGGGTACGATTGGGAAGACCGATTATGCTTTGCTTCCGACTATTTTGAGCAAATGCATGCGTTAGCCATCCAGTTGGTCGAACAGGGAGATTCATTTGTCTGTGACCTGACCAGCGATGAAATAAGAGCGACAAAGGGAACCTTGACCGAACCGGGGAAGAACAGTCCCTACCGAAAGCGCAGTGTGGCAGACAACCTGGACCTGTTTGCCCGTATGACTGCCGGCGAATTTTCCAATGGGGAACGGACATTGCGGGCAAAGATTGATATGGCCCATCCAAACTTGAATATGCGTGATCCAGTCATGTACCGCATCATCCACGCCAGTCACCATCGAACGAGTGACAAGTGGTGTGTGTACCCAACCTATGACTGGGCCCACGGCCTGGAAGATTCGATAGAGGGTGTAACCCATTCTCTCTGTTCGATCGAGTTCGAGGATCATCGCCCATTATATGACTGGTACCTGGAAAAATTGGGTGTTTATCATCCCCAGCAAATTGAATTTGCCCGGTTAAATCTTGATTTCACGGTTATGTCAAAAAGAAAACTGAAACAGCTGGTTGATGAGGAACATGTGACTGGTTGGGATGATCCGCGAATGCCGACAATATCCGGTATGCGTAGGCGCGGATATACGGCTGCTGCGATCCGCAAATTTATGGCCGAAGTAGGTGTGGCTAAACGAGATAATGTCATGGAATTGGCCAAGCTTGAATATCACCTGCGGCAAGATCTCAATAAACACGCCGAACGGCGTATGGCCGTGTTGCATCCCTTAAAAGTTGTGATCACCAATTATTCGGCAGAGGCCACGGAAACATTAACCGCTGTTAATAATCCAGAGGATGCCGCTGCCGGCGTGCGGGAGATCAGCTTTGGACGGGAACTTTATATTGAGCAAAATGATTTTATGGAGGACCCTCCCAAAAAATTCTTTCGCCTGGCACCGGGCAGGGAAGTGCGCCTACGGTACGCCTATTTTATTACCTGTGAAAAAGTGCTCAAAGATGACCAGGGTAATCCTGTAGAACTGCACTGTACCTATGATCCTGAGACGAAAGGCGGTAACGCGCCGGACGGCAGAAAGGTAAAAGCCACCCTGCACTGGGTCCATACCCAGGGTGCGGTACAGGCCAAAGTGCATTTATATGATCGCCTTTTTGCTGTACCGGATCCAGACTCGACAGATAATTTTCTCGAGGCAATGAATCCGCTTTCCCTGGATATCTTATCCGGTTGCATGCTGGAGCGCTCGCTGGCAGATGTACCAGCGGGTACAACAGTACAATTCGAGAGACTGGGCTATTTCTGTGCGGATTCAGATACCACAAACGATAGTCCGGTCTTCAATAGAACGGTACCACTACGAGATTCCTGGGCCAGGATTGGAAAAAAATAGTAAACCGATCGACAATTTTGCGCTGGATATACTAATTCATTTGCAACTAATTTACATACCATGAACCTCGCGAAAAGACCATTGTACAATCTCTGTATGATGGTCATCTCGGTCAATTTCCTTGCAGCCGCACCAAAACTATACCTGTATTTACTGCCCTTTGATAATATTAATAACGAACAGGCCATTTCCTGGCTTGGTGGGGGATTTGCGGATATGTTAACCAAGGAAATGACGACCATAGAGGGTCTATTCCTACGCAATCAGGATGATCTGGAAAATATCATGAATAACCGGGCACTGCTATTAAAACAGCCTCGAGATTCACGGAATATCCTGGCATTGGGTAAATATTCCCGCAAGATGGATCAAATAGCTGTTGACATGCAGTTTATTGATATAGCCAACTGGGAAGAATTGGACAGACGACAGGTAATTGGCAGCTACAATAATATACCACAATTGAATAATGAACTGGCCGAAGTGGTAAAAACTGTGTGTACTCCATACCTGCCCCAGAAAAAAACTACCAAAAAAATATACCCCGATTTCACCACGCCCCAGGCAACGGCCATCCCAAAAACATTTGGCGATAGGGGAGCGGTCATTACATCATCCATCGATGATGCTCTTATCGAATTGGAACGGTCTATGGATTTTGTAATTGGTGCCCGAGGTAAACCGAAAGAAGCGCCGGCAAAGGTACCTGTCGCGGAAGATGAATGGGTAGTTGATATCAATAATCGGCCGTTCAATGAACCTACACCAGAGAATGTGAACAATACTGCTTTGCTGGAACAGGTGCTGGCTAATCTCATGGACAAACCATATGATGTTTTCCTTTACAAGCCGACCTATGTTTATGACGAAGATGTAGATGATAAAATGATCACTGTAAATATGCGCGTCGATTACGGTATCAAAGGTGATATCATAAATGATATGCTGACCTCATTACCGTACACGGGGCTGAAACAGGATGGATCGTTGATGATCGTGCATTTTGATCGGGAAAATTTCAATTTTTCACCGGAATTGACCAAGAATATTTCGCTGGGTAATTATCGGGCGGTGCCGGTAATTCGTTTCCTCGATAAAGACGGTATCGTCATGGCTATTATTCTTGATACGCCTGAATCCCGCTGGTACAATGTGAGTTCCAATAAAATTTATTTTATACCGCTGCATCAGTTTTCACCTCTGGTTGATTTCACGATGGGGGGCTGGTCGCTGCAGGTCGCCCTGGAGGATGTAGAAATCAAAGCGCATTATTCGTTGCAGATGTCAATCAAAGAGGTAGATCGCATTAGCCGGGTAAGTTTGAAATTCGTACCTGAGGCAGAACTTGGGGCGATCATTTTTCCCCATTTGTAATTTCAGTCTGGGAAGTAGGCCATCAGTTTACCCAATAGTTCGATATTAATTTCATTGAGTATTTCTTTTGACTCAGCCGTAAAGATTATAGATTAGCGGCTAAACCATTTTCTTAGATGCTATATAATGCAATTATTTAAGCGCTTCGTTCTGATTACGACGATTTTTACCGCAGTTCACGCCGATGAACAGCGCGATATTATGCTGCCCAATCTCTCCGTGAAACTGCTGGATGGTAAACAAGTACGCCTGTCTGCGCTGCTGGAAGAAGGACCGCTGCTTGTAGATTTCTGGGCTACCTGGTGCGCACCCTGCAAAAAAGAGATGATCTTCCTCGAAGAATTCCATCAAAAATATAATGAATATGGTTTTCGGGTACTGGCCATAAGCACTGATTCACCAAAAAGCATGTCCAAGGTTAAAAGTTATATTCGCGCCAAGAAGTATACGTTTATGGTGGGGCTTGACCCAAACCAGGAAATTGCAAAAAAAATGAATGCCCTGCTTATGCCAACAACGCTGATCCTCAGTAAGGACCGGAAAGTATCCTGGTATCACCAGGGTTTCATACCCGGTGACGAGAAAGAGATCGAAGCACAGATACGTACTGTGCTGGAACTGGGTCAGGAAAAGGAAGGTGAATGAGAAAATATGCTCTTTTACTTTGGGCTATTGCGACTGTTTCGGCTCAAGTGTCATTCTCAGGCAATACGGAAACCCGGATCGGAGAAAGTTCCAACGGTTTCTATTATAATGAAACGCTGATTAATACCAATCTCCAGTATAGTGCCTTCACCAACTGGATCCAACTGGAATTCAGCGACCCACCGGAACTGGGCCGCAGGATAAATGGTGTCCGCAAACTCCGTCTGGAATATGAAAATGGTCCGGTTACGCTGAAACTGGGTGACCTTTACGAAATATGGGGCCGAGGTCTGGTGTTGAATTCAGTAGACGACCAGCCAATTGACAGAGACACGGGTATTCGCGGCCTTAGTATGCTCTATGCAACCGATTCATTTGCAGGGCAATTCATTACGGGACGGGCCGATATCAGCCAGAGCACCATTTATGCCCTGGATTACGATACCCGTACTCATAATTATCATTTGCCCTATAACCTCTATGGCTTGACCATGAATAAACTAGTGGGAGACCATGATCTTGGTGTCTCATTTTTGCAATCCCGGGAACAGCATCCGGTAAATACATTTCCCGTAGATACCCTGGATGTAAAGAACCAGCTTAGTAGTATCAGTTACAGTGTTACCCAGGCAGCATTTGATTTCTATGCGGAATACATCATGAATCAATCCTTTACGTTCACTGAAAACGAGTGGGGGCGACACAAGGACGGTAGGGGCCTTTATAGTAACTTAAACCTTTACTTTAATTTATTTAGTTTAAATCTAGAATATATAAATTATCATTTTGGTATACTTGATCCAATTGCACGCTGGAATGTGGTCGATAATTATGGAAACTATCAGCCCTATCAGAACCCACCGATTGCGATGAATATTCATGAAAATGTGCTTATGAACCGAATCTCGCACCAGACTGATTTTAATAATGAGGTTGGCTTCAAGGCTGAATTCATGGGTTCCTTAGTAGACAATATTGAATTTCTGGCCATCTATGCCCAGTCCAATCGCACCCACACCTGGATAATGAATGAAGATTATACCTGGCAGCAACAGAAAAAGTTATCATTTTTCCCATCATTTGACCCGACGGCGATGCCCTTCAAGGAATTTTATGGTGAATTAATATTTCACCTGCTGCAGAACAGCCTTTATCTGAAAATCGGCTATGCAGACAGTGAGGACATTGTTGATCTGCTGCAGAATACAATGACGGATACCAGTCAGACCTTGACTTACAGCATTGCGTCAGCCAAAACATTCCCTCTGAATCTTAGTTATGCTTTTGGTAATGGTTGGAGCCTAGATGCCAAAGTCGAACTGCAGTGGCTGCAAAAAGGGTACTGGTGGTATGAGGAACAAAAAGATCAGGTAGTGGCTGACAGCCTGATGAGTATCTTTCTTGATGATGAAGGTAACCGTGTTGACAATGAAAAAAATTCGTTTATCAGTTTGAGTATTGGTAAATCACCAAAATGGTCTGTGACCTTCACTACGGATCAAACATCCATCAAAGAAGTTTTTAGCAGTACAGAACCAATAGTGAACCCACTTGAAGATCTGTTGGGGATTGACCATGAAAAGAACTGGGTCAATATAGAATTTGTTTATCATCTCACGCAGTCAATGAGATTGTCATTAATGTACGGATCACTCAAAGGGGGTCTGCTTTGTAAGAATGGTGTCTGTCGTATAATTGAACCATTCGATGATGGTTTCAAGCTTGGGCTTATAGCTGTATTTTGATGGTTGCTGGTTGTAAATTAATAGGCTTTTATTATATTAGTGAATAAAATATGAAGAAAATTCTATTCTTCGCATTGGTTGTCTCGTCGTTTATCCTTGGTGCCGAAAAGAAAGCACTGACGGAGATCATGACGAACGAAACCTGACCATACTGTGGGCCGCAGGATGCGGCCTTCGATGCTTATTTTGATCCGACCAACCCAAACTACGTTGGTGATGAGAATGTGGCCAATTGGGCGCGGGTTAAGTACAGCATGAGTTGGCCCTCAAGCACCGATCCATTTTATCTTGCTAATCCCACTGAACAAAATGACCGAAGAAATTATTATGGTGTGAACGGCATCCCCGCTGGATTTGGTAATGGTTCATCAGCTGGAAGTTCTGCTGCCACCTGGCGCAGCTCCGGTCTTTCTAGTATTGGTGATCCAACACCGGTATCTATCGTCTTTAATGGTGGCATGATCGGTGATGAATTACAAGTGTCGGTGACTGTATCAAGTGAAAGTAATCTATCCACCACGGATTTGCGATTATTTGTGTGTACAAGCATTGATTCTGTCTATTATAACAGTCCTTCTGCATATGATAATTTTGAAAACGTCTTCATTGATTTTCTTACCAGTTCCAGCGGCCAGAGTCTTGACCTGGATGGTGTGAATGATATCACAGAAGAATTCAACTGGTCTATGCCAACGACCTGGCCCAATACCAATTCGAATATTACCTGGAATATTTCGGACCTGAATGTAATTGCTTTTGTGCAGAATTATCCATCCAAGGATGTGCTGCAGGCCGAGTGGTCCAGGGTTAGTGAAATGAATATCGATATGGATGAAGATGGTATCCTCAATGGTGAAGATAATTGTATGGAAGTATATAATGCAGGGCAGGAGGATGTGGATGGCGACGGCATGGGCGATGCCTGCGATCCCTGTGATAATGCTAATGTGTACGTAGTAGGAAACTTAAATGGTGACCTGGCCAATGATCAGCCGATCATCAATATCTACGATGTATTATTCCTGGTGGACCGCATCCTTGATGATGATTTTGATAATGAGAATTATATAGGTTGCAGCATCGAATCAGCAGATATTAACCAGGATTCTACTTTCAATACGCTTGACGTCATTATCCTGATTTTACAGGTAATGGGCCAAGATAATAGCGGCGGTCGAGTAGCGGCAGGTTCGGGTACCCTGGTCATTACTGACCAACCCGGCATGTCATCCATGACCTTTAACAGCGATGACCTGATCAGCGGTTTCCAGGTGGACATTCCAGTGAATAATTTCCGCGAAGAGGATATGGATCAATTGACACTGCCCACGGGTTGGCTGTTTGAAACGCGTCAATTAAACGATATGATCCGCATATTAGCGATAGATCTCTCTGGTAATCATCCGGTCAAAGAAGTGTCTTTCACATTGCCGGGCAGTTTATCCGGCGCGCCTGAGAATGTTGTGGTTTGCAATAATATTGGCCAGGCCATCAATACAGCTGTAACCTACAGGCAGCCGGCCGTGGAAAAACTGGAATTATCGAACCAGGTGAACTTCAGCAGGATCTATCCCAATCCATTCAACCCGGCAGTCACGATTCCCTTTTCCATACCCTTTGAAATGTATACCCGGGTGGCGGTATACAACATTACAGGTCAATTAGTAGATATATTACTGGAAGAACGTGCCCTCCGTCCTGGGCATCATAACGTGACCTGGGATGGTACGGAATTCTCTTCCGGCGTATACATTATTCAAGTGGAAACACCCCTGCGGCGCTACTCGCAAAAAGCATTCCTGCTGAAGTAGTATTCGCCATACTATATCCTGAAAAGTACGGTTGGAGAGACAAACTACCGGCAGTAAATTTGCCCCCCGTTGGGGAATAAATTTTCAACAGGGTATTGGGGCGTCGTCTAACGGCAGGACACCAGGTTCTGGCCCTGGCAGTCGGGGTTCGAGTCCCTGCGCCCCAGCAAAAATATGCACCCGTAGCTCAATTGGATAGAGCGTCTGGCTACGGACCAGAAGGCTGAGGGTTCGAGTCCTTCCGGGTGTACCAATGGCCCGTTCGTCTAGGGGTTAGGACGCCGCCCTCTCAAGGCGGTAACACGAGTTCGATTCTCGTACGGGCTACTCCCGTTATATAGCCCTTATTTCCTTCGATAAATAGACGAGGCTGGTTTTTACCCCTACCCAAATAGTCAGTTGTAGTCACCTAATATCAATTATACCCGTTTGCGGGAAACCCGTTTGCGGGACACCAAGGTCGAACTCAGCAGAGTATTAATACCCTGTCTAAAAATTTTAGCGTATTTTGTGTTTATCATGGGTGAATCCACAAGATAAATGTTATGCAGCGCCGCGACTTTGAAGGTAATTATCATAATTACTGTTGTACTCGAGCACTTTTCCTGGCGTGAGTTCTATGATGCGAGTGGCTAGGGATGAAACGAATTCCCTATCGTGGCTAACAAAGATCAATGTGCCCGGAAAACTCTCCAAAGCGGCGTTTAGGGATTCAATCGATTCCATGTCTAAATGGTTGGTGGGTTCATCCATAATAATCACATTGGGGCGTTGTAGGGTTAATTTGCCAAAAAGCATCCGCCGTTGTTCACCTCCGGAAATTACCCTCACCGGTTTGTGGATATCATTCTGGGAAAATAATAAACGTCCCAGCGTTCCCCGGATAACCTGCATATCGTCACCATCTTGACGCCATTGGCTCATCCAGTCAAGAAGTGACATATTTGAATCAAAATCAGCACCATGGTTTTGGGCAAAGTATCCAATTCGAGCATTGTCAGACCATTTGATATCACCGCTGTCTGGTGTGAGGTTATTCACCAAACATTCCAACAGGGTTGTTTTACCGATTCCATTTGGGCCGATGATGGCCAGGCGCTCACCACTTTCGATCAACAAGTTATAATTCTTAAATAGAGTAAAATCGTCATACCCTTTATTTAATTCTTTCACTTCAACAGCAGTGTTAAAAATTTTCTTTTCCTGTTCAAAACGGATATAGGGATAAACACGGCTGGAATTTTTAATGTCATCTAGTTTGATCTTGGTGATCTGGTTCGCTCGGGAGGTGGCTTGTTTTGCCTTGGATGCATTGGCTGAGAAGCGTTTCACAAAGGATTGCAATTCAGCAATCTGTGCCTTTTTCTTAGCGTTGTCTTCGATTAACCGTTGCCGTGCTTGGGTCGCTGCAGTCATGAAGTCGTCATAATTCCCGGGATAAATGCGGAGTTCACCATAATCTAGATCGGCCATGTGAGTGCAAACACTGTTAAGGAAATGACGATCATGAGAAATAATGATCATGGTGCTATTTCGCCGAGTCAGAATATTCTCTAACCAAAGAATTGTATTGATGTCTAGGTTATTGGTAGGCTCATCTAATAGTAAAATATCCGGATCTGCAAACAGTGCTTGGGCCAGTAAAACGCGCAATTTCCAACCGGGGGCGACAGCGCTCATTAATCCTTCATGCTGCTCTAATGGGATGCCTACACCCAATAACAAATCGCCAGCGCGGGACTCAGCCGTATAGCCGTCCAACTCTGCAAATTCCATTTCAAGGTCGCCCACTTTCATGGCTTCGTCTTCGCTCATATCAAGAAGTGCATAGATGCGTTCTCGTTCCTGTTTGATTTCCCATAATTTGCCATGGCCCATTATGACAGAATCAATAACAGTCATTTCCTCATAAGCGAATTGATCTTGGTTCAATTTCGCAACGCGATCATTCTTATCGATGGTCACATTGCCGGTTGTGGGATCTTGCTCACCGGAAAGGATTTTCATCAGGGTAGATTTCCCCGAACCATTCGCGCCGATTAGGCCATACCTGTATCCTTTACCAAAGGTAAAGGATATATTTTCAAAGAGTGGCTTCTCACCAAACTGAATAGAAATATTTGTAGTTGAAATCAATGCGGTCTCCGGAATTTGGATATAAAAAGTGTTATTTCCCTTAGGATTTGAGTCGACGTTAGTAAATATACCATTCAGTTGAATCTCATGAGCCTAAGACAAGGGCGCGAATATATTACGGGTGGGTTTTATTTCCACAATAATTAAATATTAAACATAAACATAACTAAAATATTGATAAAAAGGATTCTGAAACGATAATTAAGTTTATAAGGTTAACGTAGATAAATTCCATTGAGATTCAGATTAAAAGAATGACTTTAATACAGCAAAAAAATGATTATTATTGTGAAATCCTTAACTATAAGGAGTTTAAAGAAGCAGTACCTGAATCTCAATGGGTAAATTGATTCCTCTGGGTAAATTGAAGAGACTTTTATTTGTGGGATGATGGATAAATTAATTAGATATGATTACCCCAAAAAATAAAGAGAATCCTATTTTAAGTCTATTCTGTAATATTTTAATTCCTGTAATAATATTGAAAAATGGAAATAAATGGATTAATAAAATTTTAATTAAGTATCATGGGGAAGAGTGGTTTTATGAAAACTCAATGATAGTTGATATTTCGTCAATTGTATTTTTTATTGCATTAATTTGCCCAGTTATCTATTTCTTCTATGACCTGCTAAATCGCAAGAACATAAACTTAATATCAATCCTAGGTTTCATTAATATACTACTAACTGGTGGAATAGGAATTTTTGGGGCAAAATTTGGTTTATCAAAAAATTGGTTCATATTGAAAGAGGGTATGTTGCCAATCCTAATAGGTTTAATGTTAATCATAATGAGCAAATACAGACAAAGTTCATTCAAAAATATTTTACTCAACAAAGTTCTGTTTGATAATGATAAAATTAGTATTTCCATCAAAGAAGATATGCGATATGAATTTGAATATATAGTTAGAAAAGCAGGCTATCATCTTATCGCAGGTTTTTTTATTAGTTCCATTATTCAGTTTGGTCTTGCTTTTTTAATTGTTGTTTCAAACCCAGGTGAATCTTCTTTTATTAATTTTTTTAGTTTAATCATTATTATCTCCAAGCTTTCTTATAATCTTTTAACTTAATCATTTCCAACCCTATTAGCCCCCATCCTTTTTACGATATTTTTTACGTATATCACCCCAAACTTTAAAAATAATCTCCATATCGTTAACTCCGTTTAATTTTGCTACCTGAACATAGGCCCTTTCCCTCATTGTTAAAACTTGAGCTCTGGTTACTCTGAGTGCACCCATCCAACCGAATGCAGCTATTAGGAGGCCTAACATAGTATTGCTTAGAACGTCAAGTATGGACGCAAGCACTATAAGAATCATCAGTGTAGGTATTGTCATGAATACGTCAGAAACAAATCTAATACAAGTGTCTAGAAAACCACCAAAATACCCGCTTATAAACCCTAAAATTGTTCCTACTCCTACACCAACTATTGCTGCTATCAAACCTATATTGGTGAATATACCTAACATTAAACTAATACCACAAAGAAACTGACCAATGATAATTAAAAATGCCCAATAATTAACGTTGGGAATAACAAAGATATTTAAGAATTCAATATAAAAATCAAAAGATAAGCCAGATTCAATTTTTTGATTTAA
>CAJXWT010000067.1 GCA_913062595.1 uncultured Fidelibacterota bacterium | reverse complement strand
TTTTTTACCGATAAAATCTTTTTTCTTCATTTTCACCGCCCAGCCTAATCCAAGTTCGTAGGGAGAAGATTTTCGTGGTTCAATAATGGCATGACGGGCAGAGATATAATCCACATCCAACAGGATCAACCCCGCTTCGATCCGCGCCATATCCAATGCATGGAGCCCCGTTGGGGTGATGCCATATTGTTTCCCTTTTTCCAATAGCAGGTCCCATACAGCCAAAGCATCATCCGGATTCATCCAGATCTCATATCCCAAGTCTCCCGTATATCCGGTTCGAGAAATGGAGACAGGGATATCGCCAAAAGTCGTATCCATCATCCAGAAAAATTTGAGGCTGTTCAATGAATCACTTGCCATCGAATTCAGGATAGTCCGGGAGTTCGGGCCTTGAATAGCCAGGGCTGCGGTCGTATATGAATCATCCAAAATAGATAAATCCATACCAGCTGCGTTGTATTCAATCCATTCTAAATTGGGTTCAGCACTGGTGATGCGAAATTTTTGGTCGGTTAATCGCTGTACCGTGCCATCGTCGATCTGTTTGCCGTTTTCATCGCACCAGGGGGTGTACATGACCTGACCAACCTTGCAGATACCGATATTCCGCGTCACCAGGCGATCTAAAAAGGGCTGAGCAGCGGGACCTTCAATGATGTATTTGTATAAAGGTGTGATGTCTAAAAGAGCGGCTTTGGTGCGGATGGCGAAATATTCATTCTCGTGGGTCAGTTCATAATTGGTGGCCGCAAGATAACCGGACCATCGGCGCCACTCCTGGGATTCATTCAGCTCGGAAGTGCGCTCGAAAAAGGGAGACAGTTTGAGTTGAGTATGGGCCGTGAATTGATTACCGTAACTCATGCTGCTGATCTTAAAAAGGGTCGTGTTAAACAGGTCGGGCCGCCGGTACCCTTCAATGAAATTTCTGATCCATCATAGGTATAAACATCCACTCCTTCCGCTTCTAATCTGCCCTGTGTGATAGGGTTACCCTCGATCATGATGCATTTTCGTGGTGCCACTGCCAAAACGTTGCAGCCCATGGAATCATATTCTTCATCGGGGACTTCTACCAGATTGATCCCACGCTCAATCAAATACTGACGAAACGAAACAGAAAGCAAGCGAGAGTAGACCAGGTAAAGATCGTGATCAATGGGGCTCACATTGCTCATTAAGTGCAGGCAACCACCAGGGCCGGTCCAGTGGGGGAGTGAAACTGAAATGACTTCATCCACCAGATTACCCAACAATTCCCTCAACTGCCGTATCCCTTCCGCATTAGAACGATAACCTACACCAATGGCAACAATGCCTTCATCGATCCACACCACGTCGCCGCCTTCCAGGGTTCCCGGTGCTTCAATCCGACCGAGAATTGGAACATCAATTGATTGAAAATAGTTTTCCATTGCTGCTGCTTCCGGTAACCGATCCTTTTTTCCCATGGTGCAGATAATCACTCCACCATTGGCAACAACACAGGGGTCATGGGTATAGATTGAATCAAGAGATGTGGATTCATCTTCCGGGAGATGATAAACTTCGGTGCCGAAGGATTCAAGCAATCCTGCGAATATGTCATAATCGGCCAATGCCTTTTCAAAATCCGGAACGCCGAAATAATTGAGTTGCGGAGATTGATGATCTACGTTTACTTGATCTCTGTACGCATACTTGGGATGTTTAATTAGGACCCGGCGGATGGGATCCACCATATTCTGACAGCCAAAATATTTAGTCAAATGTTCCTCCACACCAATTCACGATCATATTCGCAACCACTTTCACGGAGGTTAATACTTCTTTAATTTCCACAAATTCATTGGCCGCATGGGCAAGACGCACATCTCCAGGACCAAAAAGAACGGCGGGAATATGAGCATGATTTGTGAAGAGACGCAAGTCAGAACCATAAGTAACACCTTCAATAATGGGTGCATATCCAGTTGCAGTCAGATGGCTTGCCATGAGTTTATCAATTACAGGATGCTCTGGATCGGTCTGCCCGGGTTCAAACTGTCCTTCAAACCATTCTACCACAGGTGGATTGTCTTTAAGCCATGGATCATTATTAGAAATTTCACTGATATGATCTTCAAATGCATCCCGAGCATTGCGGGTTGTTTCACTGGGAAATACGCCAAAACGTCCTTCTGCTACAACCGATTCCGGCACCGTGGAATGCCACTCTCCGCCTTTAATCGTACCAATGTTAATCGGGGCAACACGATCTCTGGATTCAAAATAAGTTACATTAAATGAATCATGACGCTCTTTCTCGAACTTTATAATGGACTGATGGATCAGGTTAAATTTTTCGATGGCACTTACCCCATCCCAACGCATTGCTGCATGGGTGGCACGACCGGGGATAGTCAGGCGGAAGGTGAGTGCACCAGATTGAATCGGACATATTTTTAAGGATGTTGGCTCAAGAATCACGGCTGCGTCAGCGGAATAGCCTTTTACAATATTGGTTAGTGTACCGCAGCCGCCAGATTCTTCGCCAACCACGGACTGAATCATTATGTTTCCGTCCGGTTTAAAACCGATAGATTGAAGAACCTGGACTGCAAATATTCCAGCGCCTAAGCCAGCTTTCATGTCACAGGAACCACGCCCATAGATCCGCCCGTTTTTGACAGATCCGGACCAGGGTGATTTATTCCACAGATTTTCCGGGCCCGTAGGAACCACATCCACATGGCCATTCAGAATCAGTGATCTCCCATCCCCATCATTGTGCCATTGTCCCATAACATTCACGCGGGAATCCGGTGAAAATCCATCATCACTAAAACCGGGATGGTCTTTTAATTTATCAAACCTGACAAGAATCTTTTCTGTATCCAATCCAAGAGACTCTAGTTTATCCTGAATAATATTTTGAACGGGACCCTCATCATTGGCAAGACTAGGGGACTGGACAAGTGTTTGGATGAAACTGACGAGATCATCCCGGGATGCTTCCACTGCGGATGCGATTTGTTGCCGCAAATCAGCCATTTTTTTTCCAGTAATAATACAGTGGAAGTCCGGCCAGGATTATCCCGGCTCCAATGGTTGCATCCCGGGGTGCTTCCATGATGGTATTAATGGTAAGAAATATGGCAAAGAAGATAAATATGATAGGAATCCACGGATATGCTGGTGTTTTGTATGGGCGATCCATATCTGGTTTTTTCTTTCGTAAAATGATAACTGCACCAGCGGACATACCATAAAATATCCAGGATGTAAAAATGATGTAGGTGATCAATTGGTTAAAAGTGCCCGTGAAAGTCAGGAGGCAGGCCCACACGCATTGGATGATCAGTGCATTGGCCGGTGATTTAAACCTAGAATGAATTTGAGCGGCTTGATTAAAAAATAATTTATCCCTGGCCATGGCATAATTGATGCGGGCACTGCTGAGTACAAATCCATTGTTTGCGCCGATCAATGAAATCAAGATGATTAAAGTGACAACAGCGGCACCTTTGTTTCCCAGGAAGACGGAAGCAGCATCGGATACTACCAGTTCGGAGCCATTCATCCCAGTGAATCCCAGTATGAAGAGTAAAACATAATTCAACAATAGATAGACCGATACAACAATCAGCATGCAAAAGATGAGTGACAAAGGAATATTGCGTCCCGGGTTTTTGACCTCACCAGCTACATAAGTAATAAAAATCCAGCCATCAAATGTCCACAGGACTGATACCATGGCCAGGCCTAGGGGACCGATAAGTCCTATAAATGGTTTATCTGAAAAAATCGGACTCAGGTTTTGATTTGTTCCGCCTTCCATTACTAAACCTAGTAGGATGATCCCAAAGATAGCGCCTAGTTTTGATAGCGTAAATAAATTTTGAAACCGGGCCCCTGATTTCACATCTACAATATTGATAATGGTCAGAAGAACAATGGTACCGACAGCAATGCCTTTTATACTTGCGTCACTAATCGGAAAGAAAAATCCCAGATATTCGGAAAATGCAACCCCGACGGCGGCGATGGAAGCGGTGTTGATGACAGCCACAGCCGACCAGCCGTAAAGGTATCCCCAGATCGGTCCGTATGCTTCGTTTAGATAGACATATTGTCCGCCGGCCTGCGGCATGGCAGCGCCCAACTCAGCCACGGAAAGTGCGCCGAAAAGGCTAACGATTCCGCCCAGGATCCATACCAGGAAAAAAAGAGATGTAGAACCCGTAAAGAAAGCAACCGTTGCCGGAACCATAAAGATTCCCGATCCGACGACTCCGCCAACATTGATCATGGTGGCATCCAGCAGGGACAATACCCTTTCCAGGCTCGGTGGTTTTTGCTGTATTTCCATCACGCCTAGGATTTTAATATAATAATGATCTTATCGCTTATTAGGTACAAAATCATTTGTATAGGAACAGAATGAATTGCTATTAAGATTATGCTTTTATTAGCGCATCAATGCTTGAATTGTAGCATTGGATTTTGCTAATCTGTCACTAAGGAGTTTAACGATATAGGTATGCAGCTCGGCCGCTTTTCCCGGTGATTCTAGATTCAATTTCTGGAAATTGTCTTTGGACAGAAAATAAATAACACAATCTGTCTCGGTCAAAACAGAGGCGGAGGCCTTTGAACCCAAGTACAGGCTTACTTCACCCACCACTGTCCCAGCCCCGAGGGATTTCAATCGAATTCCTTTCGCTGAACCGGTACCCAGGCGGACAGTAATGCGGCCTGACTCTATGAAATAAATTCCGCCTGGATCTTTCCCCTGTTCGATAATAGCGGTATCACCGGCTACTTTTTTTTCTTCAAAAAATTCGGCGATTCCTGGGAATTGATCTTTAAAGGAATCCGCCTTTTCGGAATCAGGAAGTTCCTTATCCAACTTTTTGTATTGCTCAATGAGCTCATCTTCACACCATTCCAATCCATGGTCTAAATCATCAAATTTAACAAAGACGCCCCCTTCTTCAGGCAAAAGCCCTCCAGCCCTCAGCTGGTTGGTCATGTCTTGATTTAAATTGCAAAAAACCACTCTGAAACCATGGTTCTTGGCCATAATACGCAATTTGATAAAACTGTTGATGGTTGAAGAATCCAAACCGGTCACCTGCCGAAAATCAAAGATCAAATATTTGAGATGTGAGGATCCTTCTTTTTCTACCCGCTCGTTCACTCTGTCTAACAACCGATTAGCTGTTCCGAAGAAAATAAAACCCTGCAAGGGCAGAATACTGATCTGTTCTCCATGATCCGCAATGATTCGTTTTAGGTATTCGGATCGTTCTACATTGCTGTGGAATGTTGTGCCGGTCAATTCATGCTTAACTACCTCCACCTTTGAATAACTCAAAACAAATAGAACAATCGACATGAGTAAACCGATCACAATTCCTTCCAGAAAACCCACCGCTGCAATCACAACCAGGATGAGTACGATAACGAAATAATCATTCCTCGACAATTTTTCCCAGGTGTCATAAAGCCATTCCTCCAAAAAGGATAAGCCTAGATTCAGGAGCAATCCCCCCAGGATCACTTTTGGGAAAATGGACAATACATCCGCACCAAAGAATAAGGTGAATGCACAAAGCAGTACGACCACAATGCTGCTCAATCTAGAGCGGGCACCGATATCATACGCCATACTTGTTACGCTCAATGTGAGATAACCCGGAGGTGCACCTCCCAAACCGGCAAGTATATTACTGAAACCGGTCATTTTCAGTTCCCGGTCCAGATCTACATCCTGTTTGATGATCAGCTCCAGTCCGCTGTAGTTAAACAAAACTGAGATCGTACTTAAGACCATCATCGTGCCAATGGCAGGCAGTGTAACCCAAAACAGGTTCCAATCGAATCCGGACAGGTACTTCAGCGGCAGTCCTGTGAACAGGCCTTCTTCTGGAAACGGGCCAAGCAGATATCCGCCGCTTTCCAGTTCAGAAACAGATACTCCATTAAAAAACGATACTATATAGAACAACCCGATCCCAATGGTTAAAACAGTCGGCATGAGTAAATAATGGCTGATATAACGGTGTAATATCAATAATACGATCGCAAATACGGCGCCGGGTACCCATCGGATCAGCATATCTGAGGTGAAAAAAGCGGAGAGATTATTGATCGACGGATCTACATCCGTCATCATGCTGAAAGAGAATTGTACAATCAGCCAGCCTGTACCTGCTAAAAACCCCCCAACGACCGGAAAGGGTATGAATCGTACCAGCTTTCCGAGCTTGAATTTCCCCAGGATGTAGAAAAACAAACCCACCAGGACCGATGTAAGTCCAATCGTAACGAAGATAAATTCGTACTGTTCCTGAGCGGACCAGCTTGATCCGGAAGTAGCAACAATGGTGGTGGCCATGAGCGCCAGAATTGCAATTGGTATATCCTGCGGAGCACTAATAATAATGGGGTAACTCGCAGTAACAGCGGAAAAAAGCGCAAATATCAACGATCCGAATAAGAGAATTCCAATTCCTTGCGGTAAATAACTGGATAATTCACCAGTAAAGATCAGGGCTCCCAGAGCCATTGCTGACACCACGAATATGATACCATTGACGAGTCCGGCAATGAGACTTGGTAGGATATTAGAGTATTTTGAATCTTCAGTCATATTTGGTGCATAAGATAAACAAAAATACAATCATAAGTTTAATGGATGTAGATCATGGCTGTAAACCAGTTCTACATAACCATATCCAATTCGATCAATACTCATCATAATCCAGCTCAGGAAAAGTTACACATTATCTTTGATGAATTTTATGGTTGGTTATGTAAACTCGAATAATAAATAGACAGGAATATGGTCACTATCAATTTGTAAAAATCCTGATGGACACCCTGAATAAAGAGAATATTCAAACGGCAGAAATACTACTGCCGTGCAATAACTTGGTTGAAACACTCCAGTTTTTCACTGATAAACTGGGATTCAAAATGGAGTCCATTGGCCCGGCAGAGGAACCTTCCCTTGCTGTTATCAGCGGCTACGGTATCCGCATCCGGTTAGAACCGGGAAATAATCAAGACCCAGTTTCCATCAACCTGCTTTGTTCAGACCCTGCATCTATAGCTGATGGTAAGTTGGAATTAACGGCACCAAACGGAACCTGCGTCAATCTTATTGAGGTCGACCCTCCGCTAAATATTCCGAACGTAAAACAAACTTTTGTACTCAGTAAAATGAGTGATACCAACCAATGGAACGAAGGCCGAGCTGGAATGTGGTACCGTGATCTTATCCCCGATCGTCTAGGTGGCTATGTAGTTGCATCCCACATCAGGATTCTTGATGGCGGTCCCGTACCGGACTATGTCCATTATCATAAAATATTATTTCAAATGATCTACTGCTACAAGGGCTGGGCCCGACTCGTTTATGAAGACCAAGGTGAACCATTTGTTATCGAGGCAGGCGACTGTGTTCTCCAGCCGCCCCAGATTCGGCATCAGGTACTGGAAAGTTCACCAGGCATGGAAGTGATCGAACTTACCTGCCCTGCTGTTCACGAAACGTGCGTAGATCACAAAATAAAGTTACCAACATCATCAGTCGACCCCGGACGCCTATTTAACGGACAACATTTTATTCGACATGAAGCTGCCAGAACAGAATGGAAACCGTGGAGGATGGAAGGTTTTGAGGCTAGGGATATTGGCATTGCTTCTGCCACAGATGGCTTGGCTGGAGTACGTGTCGCCCGTCCTATTGGCCAACCGCAGCCTGAATTCGTATCCCATGATGCAGACTTGCTTTTCATGTTCCTGCTGAATGGGTCTGCTGAGCTCAATTGCGATCAAATGGATTCAGAATTGCTTACCGCCGGCGACTCCTTTATTATACCTAGTGCCCTAAAGCACAGTTTGTCAAAATGTTCGGAAGACATGGAGGTGTTGGAGGTGGCGCTTCCAGCTGTATTTAACACCGATCACCATCTGAAAAGGGCTAGGTTAAATTCCTAGGCGTTCCCGCCATTTGAAAAAGTCAGTAAATGCTAATTATACTAGAATTTACCGACGATAAACTTAAATATTATGAGTACTTTCCAGTGCATTAAACTGCACTGGAAAGTACTCAATCGTTACCAATTTGGTCACCTTTCTAACCAAGTAATAATATGGTTAATACCCTGTTTGACTTCGGCTACAATATCTCCCAGGTGGTCTATTGTCAATTTACGTTCTTTAGATAAACTCCTACTGTTTTGCAAAGCTAGGGCCCCATCAAAATTTACATAAGCCAATCTAGCATTAAGTTCGTTTTTAGGTCGCCCAAAAACTGAACCGGGCAACAGTACGACCCCAGAATCTTGTAGAAGTTTTTCGCATAAAGTTTCGGAATCATGAATGTTTTTTCTTTTCAATAAGGCCTTGAATGGTCCAAAATCTGGAAACAGATAAAATGCTCCGATAGGGGGTTGGATTTTTACTTTAGCTGTAGCCAGTGTTGTTGCACAATAATAACCGATTGTCTCAAGTATCCTACGACAGTGAAATAAGTACTCCTCCATATTAGTATGATCTTGATAAGCTTTAACAGCGGCATACTGAACGGGGGTGGTGACACATGAATAAGTCTCGCTGGCAATACAAGCCATTGTATTTCGTATATTTTTTAGTTCTTTTGGAAATGCAAAATGTCCCAGCCTCCAACCTCCGGCAGCACACCATTTTGATAATCCAGAACTGATGATTGTACCTTCAGGATAGAATCTGGCTATTGATATGTGTTTACCCTTATGATGAAGTCGTCCATAAATTTCATCGGATAAAATAATTACGTTATTTTTTCTACAGATGTTTGCCAGTTTTTCTAATTCATCTTGATTGTAGGTCAGACCATCTGGATTGCCAGGGTAGTTTAAAATGAGTAGATGAGGGCCCGATACACCTTTAATAGTTTTGGTCAATTGATTTGGTAATAATCGCCAGTTATCTGCGTAATTTGTTTGGATGAATTCTGTTTTCCGTTTCAGGATCTGACCCTGAGGACCATAAGATACCCAGCAGGGGGTAGGAATTATTGTGGATCCGCCTAAGACTAGTTGCAGTGTAAATATGAGTTCCTTAGAACCAGGGCCAATAAGGACCTGTTCTGGTTCTATAGCTACAGTATCTGTATGTTGGTGATATTTTGCTACTGATTGGCGCAATTCAAATAATCCATCCACAGGTAAATAATTTTTCCGAAAGGCATTTCCCTGCAAAGTTTTAGTAACCATATCCGGTATAGGAAAGGGCGATTGTCCGATACCAAAACGATATATGGTTTTTCCCTCGTTAGCAAGTTTATCACTGCGTTCATTGATCGCAAGCGTAGCTGAACGTTTTAGTTTGTTAAGATGGGTTTCAGGATTTTGTATCATAAAAGGCTGGAAAAATTAAATGATTCTATATCTTCTTTTAATAAAAAACCCCTCAATTACTCAAATGATTATTTATACTTTAAATAGCGTGATCAATTAATCTCATAATTATAGTAAAAGACACATATATAAAATCAAATGGAGAAAATTTTATTAGTCGGTATTGGCGATATTGGTTCACATATTTTGGAATTTGCTGCGCGAGGTGACAATGACTATGAATGGATTATTGGCGATATAAATAAAGAAAAAGCAAAATATGTATCTAACAATGCCCAAATAGGAGCTATACACCATGGAAAACATCCAAATTTCCGTCCAATAAAAATTGATCTTTTTGACATAGTTAAGACAACTGATTTAATAAAAAAAGAACAACCTATCGCAGTAATTAATTGTAGTGTTTTACACACTTGGCATTTGATTCGTCAACTACCTAATGATCTTTATACAAAGATTAGTTCAGCGGGACTAGGCGCATGGCTTCCTTGCCAATTAACATTAGCTATGAACCTTGCGCAAGCAATTAAGGATTCTGGAATACATCCTTTTTATATTAATACTTCATTATCCTGTTTGACAAACCCGGTCATGGGTAAGCTTGGATTGGCCCCGACTATTGGTGTTGGCAATGTTGATCTAATTGCACCTGCAGTTTTGACTTATATAAGTCAGAAAACTAGGCTTCATCGTTCGAATATCGAGATCTATCTGGTTTGTCACCATCAGCATTGGGTGTATCCCCGTGAAGCAGGTTATAAGCCTGGCGCTCCTTATTTTTTAAAAATATTGGCAGATGGAAAAGATGTAACAAATCAATTTGATACGGATGAGGTAATGTATAATTCAGTAAAACTTTATGCACCAGGTATCGCATTTACAACTGTATCCGCATCATCTACTTTAAAGAATCTCAATGCATTGGTGAAAGATCAAGATTTAAAAACCCATTCACCTGGACCAAATGGATTGCCTGGTGGTTATCCAGTATTACTAAATGGAAATGGAGCAGAGGTTAATTTACCAGATGAAATTACGTTAGATGATGCTATCAAGATGAATGAAGAATCGGGGAAACTTGATTCCATTCAGGAAATTCAAGATGATGGTACAGTTGTTTTTACGGATTATGCACATAAAATCATGAAGGAAATATTAGGATTTAACTGCAAATCCTTCAAGCCATCTGAATCGAAAGACCTAGCCTTGGAACAAATAGCATGTTACAAGAAACTTGCAGAACAGCATATAAAGAATTAATTGTTTTTTATTCAATGCCATCGTCTGTAATAAAAAAAGGCGATGGTTTTTCGCCACCGCCTTTTTTAACTATAATTGCTTCAGCAATTTTAGAAGTCGTACACTAATCTAATGTAAGTCATACCACCGTGATAACCGAGCGGTGAACGACGTGGGTAAGGCATACCTTGTGATGCACGTGTGTCAATCTCATTCGGATATGCATTGGTCACATTATTAGCACCAAAGACTACATTAAGGTTATTACTTACAGAATATCTCAATTCAACATCGATGAACGTAATGGGATCAATGACATCTTGAGCACTACGTTCGTCAATTGTTTCACTGTAGTTATTCAGGCGAACCATAAGAGACAAAGCATCTCCAAAGTCTTGAGTCACTGTTGCAGTGATACGATCCTTTGGCAGGTTGTTTTCGATATTATCAATGAGACCAGCAGATATAGGATCTTCTCCATTGATCTGACGTTGTTCAACAACTTCTGTTTCATTATGATTCATTGCAAGACCAAGATTGGTATTACCCATTCTGTATGTTAATACCAGATCATAACCGGATGTTTTAGTATCCAGCGCATTGGTATAAAATGCTAACTTTTTAAACTCCGGATTATTTTCAACAGCAAGCGAACGAGATTTAATGATTTTGTTTACAATATCGATTGTATACAGATCAAATGTCAAGCTCAGGTTGTCTATTGGGCTTGTAGTGAAGCCAAAACTAGTATTGGTTGCTTCTTCGGGTACTAATGGTGCTCCACCCAAGTCTATAGCAAGTTGATCAGTCGGACGCACGGTACCTTCTTGTACCTGCATTCCAGTCGGACCATCAAATGATGTAACAATACCAGTATAATTCGATTGGCCAGGTGTTGGAGCTCTAAAGCCTGTGGAATAACCACCACGCAGTGTAGCCAAATCACCAAACGAGTAACGTCCGGCTACTTTAATATTACTGGTTTTGCCAAAGTCTGAAAAATCTTCAGAACGGGCTGCAAATTGCAGAAGCAGAGCATCGCCCATGGCATATTCTACATCAGCATAAAAAGCTGTATTCTGACGATCGAAAACACCACCAGCATCCGGGCTTGTCCCAGGCATACCATTGGCGGCTAATCCGGGTGCGGTATACACTGTTGAGTCGCCTGGTACTTCAGGGTTAATCAACAGGGCAACGTTGGCCCAAGGGCCAGGCATCCAGGATTCTTTTTGGCCTTGAAACATTGTGTAAGATTCTTCACGCCATTCTGCACCAAAAGCCAAATTAATGGCATCGGATAAGGCATATGTGAAGTCAGCATTCAGGTTTGTTTCTGCTTGTTCTAAGTCACCAATATCGAAATTATGAGGTGAATATGGACCCCATGATAAGTTCAGTGTATTTTTTAGATAATAATGAATGTGGTTTTTACCATAGCTTGCGCTAAAATCATAATTAAGTCCCATTTCCATGTCACCTTTAACACCAACGACTGAACTAAAATCGTTTCCGTGACCTTCAAGACGAGGTGTAAATCCCAAGGGATACGTATCTCCCCAGGAAAAATTACCTTCTGAAGGGTCTGCAGGATTAAGTGGAACAGCTGTTAATGCGCCGGATTTACCGGGAGCACGTAAGAAGAAACTGTATTCTCCAAATGTGTCAGCATAGTTACCAAAAGAATAAGCCGATACATTATCGCTAATTTTTAAACCGGCATTCCAAACGGATTTAAATCCACTGCTTATGGGACGACCCCACTCCATGGCTGGTTGCCACTCATCAACATCTTGATCTGGGTCATTTGCATCCCAGCCTTTGTAACCATCAGCGGCAGATGCATGTTGGTTACCTCTAGAAAGATAAGGTCTGTCAGCATATTCAAAACTAAGGTTTACAAAACCATTATCTGTGAGGGGTAAGCCAACATTGGCTGCAATCGTTACATCTGTTTCACCACCGCGGCCATTTGGAGCTTCCATCCATTGACCACCGGTTACGTGAACTTGATAACCTGAAGAATTATCTTTCAACATAAAATTCATAACACCGGCAATGGCGTCTGAACCGTATTGAGCTGCTGCACCATCGCGCAGTACTTCAAGTTTTTTAATTGCAATACTTGGTATCATACCAACATCAACAGCTTGAGCACCCACATTCATGGCTGCACCAAAATGTGAAATTAAAGCTGAACGATGGCGTCGTTTTGAATTCGTCATGACCAGAATATTATCTGGTGGAAGACCACGCATGGATGTTGGTCGTACGAATGCAGCGCCGTCACCTGTTAGCGGTGTTGCGTTGAATGATGGTACTAGGTTTTTAAGTGTTTCTGTTAAATCACCGTTACCTTGGCGACGCAATGATAAGTCATCAAATCCGTCGATAGGTGTAGGTGATTTCATGGCTGTTCTAGCAGCGGCTCGTGTTCCTGTAACAAAAACATCAGCACCAGCTAATGCGCTTGTAGCAAGGGAGAAATCAGCTTGAGCTGATCCTGCACCAACGTCCACACTTTGATTTGATGATTCATAACCAATGAATGAAGCGGTGACAGTATACGAACCAGCAGGGACGCCGGAGATCGAATAAGCACCAGAAGTTATAGTTGCAGCACCCATGGATGTCCCTTCAACAGAAACATTTGCACCTGCTAATGGATTACCATCTGCATCTGAAACGGTTCCAGATATAGAACCATCTTGAGCAAATAGCCAAGCAGCGCAATTAAGTACTACAATGATCTTAATAAGATTTCTCATTTTATCTCCTTTTTCTAGCACTATTGTGATAATAGTGTGATTTAATAAAAGTAAGGTATGTGGAAGTAGACCTGACCATTCCTTAATTCTGCGTAAATTATCATAAGTATAATGAAATTGTCAATAACTATTATATTAAGCTTAATCAGAACATTTGGTTTAAATAAAGTTTAAGTAAAATTCATAATATGAGGAAATCGCATATATCTCTTTTATTGATAATATTAAACACGGGATAAAGTAACCCTATATCCCAAAAAGACTTTTCTCTTACTCTAAATATTACTGGGGAATTGGATCAAAAGATTTACCTATCGAAAAGAGATGCGGGCAAATGGGTAAATATTGATTCAAG
>CAJXWT010000066.1 GCA_913062595.1 uncultured Fidelibacterota bacterium | reverse complement strand
GATGTTTCTCAAATAGTTCCATAGCTATTTCCTTTAATTAATTGTAAAACATCTAACTAGTTAATATGTTGCACTTTCTTTGATAAAGTACTCATATTTGAGTGTTATTTTGGGTTTCTTTTATTTTAGCCTTCTTGGTTAAATGAAAAATGATTTTACGCCACACCGCACCTAAATATCTATGAACAAAAAACCCCAAGGATGTGAGGCCTAATAGCACTAGTGTGGTGCTGTCAATAATTGGCTAATTTATTAATATCTTTATTCTCATAAATTTTAATTCCATTCTTTTGGTCTATAGTATTTATCATTGCCTTTCCTATATTGGTCGTATTGGTAGCTGCACTAGAAAAATGTTTTAAGATGAAATAGATAGGACTAAAAATTAAATAAATAAACGAAACCCATTTCGTTCTAGATTTTATACCCCTCAATGGTTGGATATAACCAGGTCTAAACATATAGGCAGCTTTAAAAGACAATTTTAGAAGATCATTTTCCGTTTTACCTTTAATTCTTGCCCAACTGATACGCCCTTTTTCGGTAGTATCTGTTCCTGCACCTGTTACATAGCAAAAAACACTATTTTTACTATTATTTAAAAAAACTTGTGCAAAATTCATTGTTAACTCATAGGTTATTTTTTTGTATTTATCTTCAGATACTCCAGCTGATGAAATGCCTAGAGCAAAAAAGCAAGCATCGTACCCTTTCAAATCTTCTTCTATTTCATTCAGGTTAAAAAAATCATCAATTAAAATCTCTTTTAATTTTTGATGTTTGATATTTAGGGTAGTTCTATTAATGGCTAATACAATTGCCACTTTCGAGCTATCTAAGCATTCTAACAAAACGCCTTTACCAACCATCCCAGTTGCACCAGTTATAACTACTTTGTGTTGCATATTCTTCGTGTAATCATACCAAAATCAACCCATCATCCCACAAAAACAAAAAACCCCGCTGGGTGGGTCTTGATCTTTAATTAATCGGAACTATGATACTGAATTTTTGATAATGTTCCAGTTCGATCCAAAGTCTGTACCCTTAATTCCTGAATTCTATGAAGAAAATTAGTTATTTTATCGTTAGTCATTATTATCTCAAAGATCGGAACTTGCAGACTTTAAAATTAATTTCACAGATACATGATGAATCCAACACCAATTAAAAACATATTCCTGCCAGTAATTACAATATTACTAACTTTTTTCATATCTTCGTGCAGCAAGGAAGTTTCGTTCAGAATTGAGATACGGGACAAGGAAACTCTTCATGAAGAAGAACGTAAATCCATTCCTGGACCGCGAACCTGTTTTTGGACACGTGGACCCGCAAGCAAAGATCCTTACATTAATATCGCCTACCCTGATGCTAGTGTTTATTATTGGAATGCCACCTTTACTGTTCCCGAAGATGCCCAATTGCATCTTGAAGGTGAATTTCCTCATTCAAGATATATGTCACTAATTAGCTATGATGGTCGGGGTACGCCAATAGAGTCTTTGGCCGATTATCTTATTGTACCTGAAGAGAATTCCGTAAACCCTTTTGTAGAAGGGGCAAATAGAACAATAAAAAAAAGAACTTACACAATTGAGATTGTTAATCTTCCTCCAGAAATAAGAAGAAAAGAAGGAACCCGGCTGAAGCTTCAAACCGATGTTAAAGGTTCTGGCCCACAAAAAGAAATCAGTTACCGAAATTCCCTAAATGCAACACAATACGCACATGGGCAACAATCAATTATCTATCGAATATATGTCCCGGATAAAGATAAAAATGAATCTGGAGGGGTGCCTTTACCTGAACCTGTTTTAACCCTGCAAAACGGAGATGTTTTAAGAGGAGATGATGCCTGTGATGCGTTACGCACCAACCAAGCGGCGCAAATCACGATCGATGCAGTTGGGTTGCCCATGACGGTATACTCACAACTTGTAAATCAACCCGGCAAACCGGATACATGGCCAGCGACAGTACCGCCAACTTGGTACCTTCAATATGACAGGGATTTTCTTCTAGGTATTTATAACGGTCAGCTACCAAAATCCGCTAGAAAAAGCACCGGAGGCTTTTATCCAAATCTCGATAACAATTATGTAAGGACCATTATTAACCGTAAACATGGGAAAGTCTTTGTTATGAAGGGGAAGTTGCCCAAAACCCCAAAAACCTATCATGGTGATAAATTCATGACCAAAGGAGAGTTGGTATACTGGTCTGTTTGCTCCAATCAAGGATTTGCAAATACCCGGGTGAACGATTGCCTTTTTGATGAGCAGGTTCCTGTGAATAAAAATGGTGAATATCTCATTGCGGTAAGTCGAGAAGAAGACCGCCCTCGGAATGCCTATCCCGAATGTGGAGTTGGTTGGTTACCGATGGCCGATGATGGTGACGGCGCTATTGACGAAGACGTCACTGTTATTCAAATTAGGAACATGTTGGCCTCTCCAGATTTTGAACATGCAATACAAAACGTAAATGAGATTGGTAAAGAAAAGGAGGTAATGGGGCCTTATTTACCTGTTTCTTTTTACACTACAACAGGAGCATTTGAAATTATTTTCCCATGCCTTAACTGATACGGATGAATTAAATGAACAGTCAATAACATAACGTTTATAAACAAAAAACACCGCTAATAGAGTGTTAATCAATTAAACCAGACTCCATAGCCTAGGCTTCGTAGTGCTTTACCCAACATCTCTTCAATTTTTTCAGCGTCTTTTCTGGTCGGAATTGGGTTATACTTCTCATAGAGGTCTGGTCTAAGCTTAAGACCATAATACTTTGCAAATTTGTTTGACTTATAACCCTCTTTATGTTGCTCAAACCTAAGGGATGGTTTTCTTGAAGATTGACCTACATAGAGACAGCTATTTCCACTAATATACTTTGAGTTTTTAGCTCGAAATTTTCTCAGGTCTGCTACTACTGGGTCTAATTCTATAACGTATACAAAGTATTGTTTCATACATTAAATCTACTCCCGCCCTTAAAAAAATCCCCGCCAATAGGCGAATGTTATTTGATAATCAATGAAAATTCTTGAAAAATATATTCTAGGCGACCACCAGATATAACTTTTCCAGAAATTGTGCCATTCTGCACATTAATTAATGCTTTTTTTAACGCATATAAGGACTGAGGCTGAGCAATCGGACTATTGTGTGCCGGATGCAAAGTGGTCAGATGCGGAACCATATTACAAAGACGTTTCACAGAATTATAAAACACATCTAAATCTGTTTCCGGAACAAATAACCAGATGGGGCCCTCATAATAAATATCCCCTACCCAAAGTAACCCCAAGTCTAAATCGAGAAGAGAAATTGCATCAGGTGTGTGCCCCGGGGTGCTCAATACTTCAAGAATACGATCGCCTAAATCTATTTTATAACCATCTCTGATGAATGTCTTAACTATAAAAGATGGGGTATAATATGTTGCAGGATTGATTTCAGCCGGTAAGGAACCACATAATGCTTCTTCTGATATTTCTTCTCGCACAAGTTCATTAGAATAACCATCTACATTATTTCTTGTATAGTCTGTATCCATCGCAAGGATATCTCTGAATTCTGAATTACCACCTATATGGTCAAAGTGTGTATGTGAATTGAGGACAACTACCGGCAAGATCGTAAGCTCATTAACAACTTCACTTATTTTCCCTATGCCGTTGCCCGTATCAAAAAGCAGGGCTTTTTCCCTGCCCAAAATCAAATAAGAAATTACTTCCTGCCATTGCTGTGGTTCATATATTGCAAAAACATCATTATCTAATCGATATACTTCGAACCATTTATTTGATACATTAACGCGTTCAAGGTTAGCATAAATTGTACGCGGTAAATCATGACACCAGCCTTCTGAAATAATGCTTAGTGAATCAATGCCACTGGTTCCTTGAGAATAGATATATCCAGCAACGACCAATAATAATTTTAATCGTTTCGTCATTTCCAAATCTACCCGCACTGTTACAAACAAAAAACCCCGCTAGGCGGGGTTTGATTTTTGTTTAATCAATGAGCGATATATCTACCGCTTTATCTCCTCTATCGCCTTTCACAACCTTGAATTCTACTTTATCACCATCTTTGACATAAATCTCGTGGGATAGTCCTGTCTCGTGGAAAAAATAGTCATTACCATCATCTCCCGTTATGAAACCAAATTTTCTTACTTTATTATAGAATTTAATTTTTCCTTTTTGCATCGTTTCCTCCAATGATATCTAGACAATTTACAAACACCACCACAAACAAAAAACCCCGCTGGTGGGCGGAGCTTGATGTTTTACTAATTAAAGAATCTATTTCAACAGCACCATCTTCTTGGTCTGCCTTAACTCACCTGTCTGTACCATATACAAGTAGAGACCAGCTGATACTGGTGCCCCAGTACCATTGGGATCATTCCATTGCACTGATTTGTAACCAGCGCTTTGCTTACTTCTAACCCCACCATAAATCGCAAGGGAAGCAGGTAGAAGAAAGATCCTAGACCCAATTATATTTCCCACGACAGGTGCCGTACTCATTCACAATCCTACCTTTTGTTTGCCAAGATTTTTAGAATTCAAATTCATCAGCGGAATTACATCATTGTATCGGAATAACTGGTCGTGAATCTACTCTCAAGATAATCACCAAAATGGAATGGCTCATATCGAGGTGGATTATTTTTACTGCAGAATTCATCCAGCGGAACCACGACCGTATCAAAGTTCGGCTCAAAGAAGAATGGAAGGGAGCAACGAGTTTTATGTTTTGGCGGAATCACACGATGAACAGTTGCCTTATAGTGATCATTGGTCCACCGCTGGATCATGTGGCCAATATTGATTAGAAAGGTTCCGGGGATTATCGGGGCGCTGACCCATTCGTTATCAGCATTTTTTACTACCAGTCCACCAATATTATCTTGAAATAAAATAGTGAGAAATCCGTAATCAATGTGAGCCCCAATTCCATCACCAACATTTTCTTCCTGATTTTTTCCATATGGGGGATAATTTGAGATTCGCATAAAACTGTGAGATTTACTCATAAAAGGCGCAAAAAAGTTTTTCTCCAATCCCAGGCTCATAGCCAGTCCCTCCGTGATCCTTCTGCCCAACACAATCGTGAGATCCCAGTGTCTTTCCAGGACTTTTCTAAAATTGGGTTGGTTCTCCGGCCATTGGTTGGGGCCCAACAATTGGTCCCCTGCTATTACTTCAGGATGGTTCGGTTCAAGATCAAGTCCAAAATCTACACATTCATGCCAGTCATACTTCGCATTAGTGAGTTCCTTACCCAGCGGTGTATATCCTCGGAATACGTCCGATTTACCGATATGGATTTTCATTTTTTCTTCTTCTGGCAGATTGAAAAACTCCTGCATTACAGGAATCACAGCATCCAGATGATTCTGTGGGATTTGATGGTTCTTTACATAAAAAAACCCAATATTTTTGCAGGCATTTCCTATTTCCTTCGCTGTCTTTCGTACCGATTTTAGATTGTCGTGGGGACCTACCAGTGGAGCAATATCAATGACCGGAATTTCCTTAAAGAATGAATTATTTGAAATCATTGTTCGCAATTCTTCAGTTCAGCCTCCTTGTTTAATTCTAATCATCGCGGCTGAATGTAAGGACAAATGTGGGGAAACAAAAAACCCCGCTACTCCGCCAAAGGCGAACTAGTAGACGGGGATTGCGAGGAATCGTCCTCGCCCTTTTTCTTTGCGAAGAAGTCCCTGAGGTTCATGCCAATCGATGTAACGAGGGCGGGGGTGAGGCAGAACCCGGCGAGTTGTTCGGCGGTGGCGTCGGTGATGACGATGCCCGTCCAAGCGTAGAGGAGATAGGTCAGGTAGTTGTTGGGTAGATCGGTTTGGCCGAGGGCATCCTTCACTTGCCAGTGCCAATCCGTACAAGGGCAGTAGCCGAGGCCATACCATGGAGCGAAGATCAGCCAACTGCCGACTGTGAGCAGGATGCTGAGGAGGTTGAGGCGGCGGGTTCTTCGCCATGCCCATCCGAACAGGTTGAAGACGATGAGGATGCTGTGCAGAACGAGGAAGGCGATGTCTAGAAAGGAGTAGAGCACGGCGGGGCTTGATGGTTATTAATATTCTTTTACCATTTCATCTAAATCCTTCCCCTACACCGCCATCAGTAGAAACTTCTTCACAAACCCCAGCAAAAAGAACGCCACAATGGGCGAGAAATCAACACCCGCACTCTGGACCGGCAGGATCTCTCTTATCGGCTTCAGGATGACATCTGTGACCTGATACAGCAATTGGATTAACTGGTTGTAAGGATCGTGGGGAATCCAACTCAAAACGACCCTTATTATTATCAGTATCTGTAATAAGTTGAATGCGTTATTGATTATTGTATATAGCAGATAGTTCATTGATTTAATATTGAGGTAATCATAGTCATTCCTTCATCTTAACTTGTCCTGATTCCCTTTGACCAGTTGGTTTGGTAGGTGTCAAGTTGTCACCAAGATCGTCACGCATATGATTTGCAAATTGCTTGATATAGTTCATTACTTCGGGATACTCATCTGCAACATTCTTTGTTTCACTTGGATCATGGTGTAAGCTGTAGAGTTCTATTCCAGTCTTTACGCTGTAGTCGTATTTTCCCGGAACACCCCCGCTACCTACTGGGTTATCAACCATGCTTCGATATCCGTGTGGGAAGTGGAGTTTCCATTCTCCCCAGCGGATCGCCTCTAAATCATTTTTCTTGTAATAAAAGTAGTATGCTTCTTGCGGTGATTTAGCGCCATTTTCCCCTTCAAGCAACGCTGTTGCACTTTTTCCATCCACTTGGTGCGAAGGCAAGGGCGCATCAATCCATTCTGCAATGGTCGGCAGCATGTCAATTGTCATCAATGGTTCATTGGAAACTGTGCCAGCAGGAATCGTACCTGTCCACCTTGCAACGAATGGAACACGTACACCACCTTCAAAAGTCGTGCCCTTGCCTTCTCGATAAATGCCTGTTTGACCTGCATGATCTCCGTAGCTGAGCCATGGTCCATTGTCAGAGGTAAAAATGACGAGCGTGTTTTCTTCTAAACCAAGTTTGTCAATGGTGTCTAAAATTTGACCGCAGCCTTCATCAACTTCACCAACTACATCTGCATACAGTCCCATTCCGGTTTTGCCATTCCATTCATCTGAACAGTAGAGTGGTACATGCACCATTGGGTGCGGCACATAAATGAAAAATGGTTCGTCCTTGTGTTCTTTGATGAAATCAATTGTTCGCTGTGTAAAGTCACCTGTAAAGTTTCTTTGGTCTGGATTTTCGCCAACTTGCACTTCGTCCTTGAAATATGGAAGCGGCGGATAGGTACCCTTTGGTGCTTCTGGATGCATCGGCCACATGTCATTTGAATAGGGGATACCTTCAAATGTGTCGAACCCGTGTCTCGTGGGAAGGAATTGTATGTGATGGCCTAAGTGCCATTTTCCAAAAATTGCTGTTGCATATCCCTTCGATTTAAATAATTCGGCAAGAGTTATTTCACCACCATGGATACCATGGGTTGCATTGGGTCCAAGCGCACCAGTTATTCCAATTCGATTTGGATAACAGCCTGTTAACAGAGCAGATCTGGAGGCTGAACAAACTGGTTGTGCTACGTAAAAATCCGTGAGGACTAACCCTTCTTCTGCCATTTGATCTAATCGAGGTGTTTTAACATGCGTACCTCCATTAAACCCAACATCCGCCCAACCCATATCATCCATGAAAATAATGATGACATTGGGAGATTTACGAACATCATCTTTCATTGATGCTGCACACACAAATAAAGAACAATAGCAAATTAAGGCAAGAAAATATTTCATATCAACACGCAAAATCTACCACAGCCAACCATAAACAAAAAACCCCACTGGGCGGGGCAATTTAACATTCCTCTATGTAATTAAAGAATTTTTCAAGTTTAGCTACGTCTAATTTATCTTTTGTTCTCACACCAGTGCATAAGTCCAATCCAAATGGTTGCACTTTCTCTATAGCTTGTTTCACATTTTCAGGATTTAATCCCCCTGCTAAAAATATAGGGATATTTATTGACTTTCTTATTGCTCTGCTCAATTCCCAATTGTGTACCCTGCCTGTACCGCCTAATTCCTTTATCTTTGCATTTGGATTTCCGCTATCCAATAAGAGATAATCAACCTCTTCTGAAATCTCTATTGCTTCTGCCACACTCTTTTCATTAATGACATGAATTACTTGAACTAATTTAATGTTCGGCAGGGCTGTTCTAATATCTGCGTAAGTACCGCTTGCAAGTTTGTCAACAATCTGAATGGTATTAGTTTTTACCCTTTGCTGGTGTTTAATGATTTCATCAGGATTCGTTTCACTCGTTAGTAAGAAGGTGTCGATTGGCGTAGGTACGAATTGTGCTATTTCAAATATCAAGTTATCTGGTATAATACCTGGGCCACTTGGCATATTGCCAACTAATCCTAAAGCTGATGCACCATATTGAATAGCTGTGTGCGCTTCTGCTTTACTTCTAATGCAGCAAATTTTGACTCTGGGTTTTGTTGTACTTTTCATTACTGTTGATTTAGGCAATTTTACACCCCACCAACCTAAATATCAAAAAATAGCATAACAATATGCGTGGCTATTTTATGGGTACACCCCACAAGTATTAAATGTCCATAAACAAAAAACCCCGCTAACGCGCGGGAATTGGTTGGCTAATAGGAATGCAAGGATAACAAAATGATAATAAATATTATTCGATAAAAACTCCTTTTGCTTCACTCCCTAACTCTCCAGACATATCGTCATCCAGGTAGTGAAGCTCGCCATTGAGCCAGTAGCAGGCACTCTCACCGCTGTCATCATAATTCGGGCCCCGGGTCGCAATGCCCACAACAATAACATTCCCGTCCGCAACTCGAATATCATAGGCCACACCTGTTCCGAAATTAGTAAGTGGGCCTCCTTCCAGGTCATGGATGGTGCTGTTTTTCCAATATTGTGGAAAATCTCCGCCCGTGGTTTCCTCTTCACCGTAAAATTCATACCGATTCGTGTAACCTGCGAGATAAACATCGTCACCATCTATAGTAATACCATTTGCATACGATCCGTAAATATCCATACTCGAGCCTCCCAGAGGCAGATCGGTCCTGTTGGTATGGCGCCAATAACAAGCTTTTGGCGGATACCCTGAAAAATTATCCAGCTTAGTTGTGTTTCCCGCATAATACCTCATATTGCCAACCTCATCAAAGGTGATATCATAGACTTCCCCATCTTCTGCTGCTGGAAGGTTCGATCTATTATTACCATTTTTCCAAAAGCAGGGAACGTAGTAATGATGATTGCTCATATAGTAACCGCCTACATAAACATCACCATTGTTACGAATTCCAATTGCAAATGCCTGCGATTCTCTATTGGTTGTCAGGTTGATCCGTTCTCCGTTTTTCCAGTAACAGGATCCATTATCAAACCAGCCGGCAACATAAACATCATCACCATCCACAGCAATCGCTTCTCCTTCTCCCCAAGTTCCTGGGAGATCAAATCGTTCCTGGTTAATCCAATAGCAAGCATTCTCACCGCAGGTCCCTGACGTATAAACATCGCCATCAACAACCACGATATCTGTCACCCAATCACCCCCAGGGAGTTCTACCCGGGATCCATTTACCCAGTAGCAGGCACCATCAGCATCACTGCCAGCAATATATATTTTACGACCCGGGATAACAGGATTATCTTCATTATCTTCATTTTCGTCGTCTGCGCATCCAGTCCAAATAAAAAGTGGCATAATAACTAATACAATTTGAAATCTCTTCATATAAGTAATATTACACCGTACCAACCCTAAATGTCTACAAATGAAAAACTGCTGCTGGTCGGGGCTTAATGTTTACCTAATTAAATAATCTATTTCAACAGTACCATCTTCCGCACTTTTGAAAATTTACCTGCTTGCAGATGGTAGAAATACATACCTGCGCTGACTAATTGCCCGTGATCATTAGTACCATTCCACTTTATTGATTTATACCCAGCAGTCTGACTTGTATTGACTAGGGTCATTACATGTCTACCTAGTATATCATAGACAACTAATAATACTTCAGCATCAATAGGTATATCATATTGAATGGTAGTTACAGGGTTAAATGGGTTAGGATAATTGTTATGTAAGGCAAATTCATCGGGAACAGCAATGACTTTTTTAGAAACGAATCCTTGAACTACTGTGTTATTATACTGGTCCAAAAAAATAAATTGAATTGAAATATATGTATCTTTCTTGTCCAACGAGTTCGTTTCCAGGGAAATGCGTTTTTCTTGTTTATCAGTCAAATACGCTTTTTCAATAAGCAGATTTCCTGCTTCCTTAAAGTGGCTTTTCAGCATTATCTCATTTTGGTTCAATAGATCAATGGTATTTTCTATTTCCAGTTTTGTCTGATCAAACAAAACCAATACCTGTCCAGACACGACATCTTCTGTGAACGTTATATCTAGTATTTTACCTGATTGTTGTATATCAAGCTGGGGTCCATATTGATTTATATTTGCCAGCATTAATGAAGGTGTATTATTTGACCAATGCCACATCCTGGCCAATGTCATGATATCCCGTAAATCGTACACATTATCAAGTATTGGGATCAGATGAGGTACTGTCCCTGTAACAGGTCCAAGCTCCATAGCAATATCTTCTGTAGTCCAGGCTGTGGAAAACGTAGTTAAATCATTTAAATCAATTAAGCCATCATCATTGTAATCTCCAATTACCTTTGTATAGATAGTGAACGAATAGCTGCTATCCAGCCCTACCATGTCTGTCAAATTTGAAATTGAAAACATCAATGTATCCAAACTGGCAAAAGGTGCGTTCAGGTTTATCTGAATAGAATCGTTACCTAATGAAGAAGTATGAGTTACAGGAAAAACCGATGTCATTTCATATTCCATACTGATGGAAGGTTCCGACAAAACAATGTCCACTACCCTGTCATCGGTTAATGACAATAATTCTGATGCTGTGTCAAAGGTCATGCTGACAAACGTAGGCGGACCGGGATAAATATCAATTACAAAACCATCGCTGGTGGACACTGCAGAAACATTTCCCACCAGATCCGTGGCGCGTACGGAAAAATAATACCATTCTGCATGCTGTAGATTCAGACCACTGTAACCGAGAACAGAACTGCTTGTACCATTTTCTGTCCAATCAATAATGTCATTACTCCCGGATGTAGAACCTAATACATATTCATACAATTCAATTCCGCTTAATGAATCTACAAATCCTGTCCAGTTAGCAGATACAGTAGCTGCATCGTTGGACAAATTGATATCTGTTCTGTTACCATCAAATACAATACCAATTTCTGGTGGTGTAAAGTCTATTGTTAAACCATCGCTGGAAACCATAGTAGACTGGTTTTCGACAATGTCATAGGCACGAATATTCACATAATATGTTGTTCCATTTGTTAATAATTGACTGACTGTTACATTCGTATTCATCCCATTGTCCGTCCAGACCACAATATTGGAATCACCTATAGTTGTACCAAAAGAATATTCATAATAGGCAATCTCATAGGTATCACTACTCTGCCAGGCGGCAATGAGTGTTGTACTATCCTGCTGCCAGTCCAAATCTTCAGTAATTGAACCGTCAAATGGTTCAGTATTAGTGGGAATGAATTGTTGCACAGTAATACCGTTACTAGTGGCAACAGCGCTTGTATTTTCTACAAGGTCTGTGGCCCGCACAGAAATGTAATATGTCGTTCCGCCTTGCAGGGTTAAATCTTCCCGGATAAATGATGTTGCCAGTTGATTGTTGGTCCAGGCAACGACATTTGTAGCGCCTAAAATTGTGCCGATGGCATATTCATAATTTGAAATACCACTGATAGAATCAGAGAAGCCGGACCAGTTACCTTCAAGAGTTGTAAACGAATATGCCCATTCCTCATCCTGCCCCAGGCCATCGAAAACACTGCCTGCTAAGGGTGCTTCAATATCAACAGTAACACCGTCAGAACTTCCGATATTGGAAACATTCCCAGCGAAATCTGTGGCCCGCACAGAAATAAAATAGGATGATCCGTTTGCAAGTGTTAACCCACTATGGGTCATGAAAGAATCAGTTCCAGTCGATGCCCAGATAACAACATCTGTACCCTGGATGGTTGTACCGATAGCATATTCATAATTTGAAATACCACTGATAGAATCAGAGAATCCGGACCAGTTGGCGGATAGTGAGTCAGCCGTGCCTGTAAAGATCAGATCGGCAACCAGACCATCATTGACGGAGCCGCTTACTGGTGCGGAGTAGTCAATGGTTATACCATCGCTGGAAACCACGTCGGAAACGTTGCTGGCCTTGTCCACCGCCCGGACATTGCCATAATAAGTCTGTTCTTCCAGCAGTTCCACATTTTCAAGAACCACGCTGGTATTGGTGCTAGCACTTGTCCAAGCTACAATATTTGAATCTCCGGGCGCTGTGCCAACAGAATACTGGTAATGATCCAATTCCCGGGAATCGCTGCCGGACCAGTAAAGTGCAAATGTAGAATCGGATGACTGCCAGTCCATATCTTCTGATTCTGAACCATCGTACAGTTCGCCTACGAGAGGAACAATTAGGTCAACCATTATTCCGTCACTGGCGGAAATATTGCCTGTATTGCTGACAAGATCTGTCGCTTTAACGAACACATAGTATATCTCACTGCTGATCATGGTAAGATCGGATTCTACGAAAAATGTATCCAAACCTGCTGAGGTCCAATTGACCAAGGCAAAACTGTCTATTTCTGTACCAATAGCATATTCATATTTCTGGATACCGCTCAACGTGTCACTGAAACCGCTCCAGGTAGCGGTAAGGCTACTTGTACTGTTGGTCCAGTCAATATCGGCACCGGGACCATCAAATACAGTACCGGCAATGGGTCCACCAGTATCCACTATTACGCCGTCTGAAGTAATGGTTGTGGATTCATTCTCAGCGTTATCTGTGGCCTTTACACTTATATAATAAGCTGTGCCGCTGGTTGTGGATAACCCTGTTTTAGTAAATGATGTATCGGTGGCGTTTCCTATCCAATCAACCACATTGGTTCCCCCGCTGGACGAGCCGATAGCATATTCATATTTGGATATTCCAGAAACTGTTTCAGTAAAAGCCGGCCAGACAGCAGACAGCGTGGAATCTGAACCGGTATAGGCTATATCATCCCCGGTACCATCATTTACAATTGTACCGGCTGGAGCGGTCAGATCTATGGTAACCCCATCCCCGTTAACGACAACTGACAGATTTCCCGCCACATCTGTTGCTCGTGCACTTAAGTAATAGATTGAATCTTCAGTGAGACTTAAACCAGTGAGTGTATCCGCTGTAGCCGTGCCGGCATTGGTCCAGGCAACCGTATTGGAATCAGCGGAAGCAGTCCCCAGAGCATACTCATATTGCGCAATACCTGAAGCGGTATCACTTCCTGTCCAGACAATAATCAGTGTTGTATCACTATTCTGATAATCCATATCTGCTGTAAGAGACCCTTCAATCACGCTGGAAATTATTGGCACATCCGTATCTACCGTTATACCATCTGATGTAACTATGGTTGATACATTGCCGACGTTGTCTGCAGCCCGGATACTTAAATAATAGGTTGTACCGTTGGTGAGCGTTAACCCGGCCTTGGTTACGGATGTGTCAGTGCTATTATTAGTCCAATCAACTACATCAGTACCACCACTGCTATTGCCAATAGCATATTCATATTTCTGGATACCGCTCAACGTGTCACTGAAACCGCTCCAGGTAGCGGTAAGGCTACTTGT
>CAJXWT010000065.1 GCA_913062595.1 uncultured Fidelibacterota bacterium | reverse complement strand
AAAAAAAAAAAAAAACCCCGCCAATAAGACGGGTTTTCATTGTAGCGGGGGCTGGATTTGAACCAGCGACCTCCGGGTTATGAGCCCGACGAGCTACCAGACTGCTCTACCCCGCGATCGTTAATCTTTAAGAAAAATAGCGCCGGCAAAGTTAAACACAAATTCAACACGGTCAATAGGGAGTTTTGCACTAAAATACTAACCGTATCTCAGTAGCAAATCGCAGTCCCTTGGCATCTTCGAGAAAACCACCGTTCTCACCGAAGCCAACATTCCATTGGAAGCCACCAAGATTAAGGGAAAAACCGCCGCCCCAGCTAAACCCATAAAAACCGCCGGCACTCACACCCAGATAGATAGGGAAAACAGGTGTTGGTGCAATTTCCAGTCCAACAGAAATTTGTGGGTCCACGCCGGTAAAATAATCATTATCCAGGTACTGCCGCAGGGCAACGTCCACAGCAAGCGCCGGTGAGACACGATAAGCACCGCCTAAAACAACCTGCGCTGGATAAGTAGTATTGCCAGATCCGCTGGCGTATGTCGTATCCAGTATGGTGAAGCTTTCCTGCAGGGAATCCTTTTCTGCGCTGCTGTAATCGGCAATATCTTCCATTTCCGCAGATAAGAGACTGATCGAAAACTCATGGGTCTTTCTAAATGTCTCCGGCCAGGTTATAGACCCAAGTAGATCCTGCAAGGCCAGACTTATACTCAATTGCGGATTGATATCTGCCGCGATCCCCAGGTCCAAGCTGAAACCTGTACCAAGAACAAAATTATTATTATCGATGTTACTCACCAAGGTCTGTTCCCCCTCAATAAATATGCTATCCGAAGTTGTACTGAGCATGAGTTTGTTCGATTCCAGGTGGATATCGGTAAGGCCCAATAAAACATTCAGGCCTGCACCGGCGTAAAACCGGTCCACCTTATCGGCCAATGCCGGTATCTGCAATTGCCGCCCATAAGTCAACGATAGTGGCGCAACTGCCAGCAAATCCAAGGTCAGATCAGACAAGTCCTGCGGCTGATCGAACTGCACACCATCAAAGATCACGTTCATAATTGCAGTGGGCACTGTAACACTGGTAATTACCTGAAGCTGGATAAAGGATATGGCAAAATTACCCATCCCAACCTCCAACCAGCTGCCACCGCCCTGGAAATTGATATCCAATCCTGCAGTGGGAAATATAGACAGAAAATTATCTTTTGCGCCCGGTTCCCGCAGGTCGATACCGCCAAACAATTGTTTATTAATCCAATCCGGGTATAGGGCATTGTTACCAATATCACTTCTTAATCCGGCGATTGTCATGGTGAAATAAGGTGTCATTTCCTCGCTCAACGGTAGTGGATCCACAGAGGTAACGACCCAGGCGTCGCTGTAGCCAGCGGCTATAATGGTATCGCGCAATGCATTCACCGAATCCCTGGATGTGAGATCACCAACGCGAAATTTGTATAATGATTCTTCAGCAATGATCGCTGTAGTAAGATCACGGCCGAATTGGGACAGGTAATCTTTCTGCACCTTTTTCACCAGCTTGCGATCAGGATTAGCTATCAGCTGGACAGAATAGTAGTATATTACGGAATCGGTGACAACTGCATTGCTATCACTATCAAGCAAGGTCAGCGAAAAGGGTATATCAATTGCCAGTGTATCTTGCTGGGGACCGCCCAGTATAAGTATTTCACCATAATGGCCCAGATTGGCCGGATTACTCCCCAGGGCATGGTTACCAATAGCCCTGGCATGGTAGGCGCCGGCAGTGGCCGTTTGCAGCGGATTATTACTGGCCAGCAGCAGCGCGCCAAAAACCAGTGGTACAAAAATGTACCTCATTAGCCATCCCCGGCTAATTCAGGACCATCAATAAAGTATTGAATACGGCCATAGATATTTAATTGCATTTCATCCGTGCTCAGGAAACGAGAAGGAATCGGATTGCCGTTACTGTCTGTCTGACCCAGGACGTTGACCTGTACCTGCACGTACATACTGTCCTGGTTGAAAAGTCCCAGTCGGTTATCATTAAGTTCAATCGAATCTACGCCTGCCGCACCAGCCGTGATCAGCAGCGCATCGATCAGGATATCCGCGGAACCGGATTCAAAATCCAGCGTATCCTGGCTCATGAGCACTGTGAGGTTACTGCCGAATTCAAAGGCATTATCGTAGCTGATAAAAACAACTACATCTTCGATCTCATCCGGCACCGTTTCCGCCGCATCTGCTTTGGTAACCAGCTCAGGATCTATAGTAATCGTTGCATCGGGACCTATTTCCAGTTCCAGCGGTGCCCGTACTGACAGCAGACCGGCAATCACCCCTGCGGAGGTGACGGTTCCAGAAGTGCCATCACCACCTACCCGCGCTGAACCATAGGCCAGGATCTTGTCCGGCTGAATATTGATCATTGTATTGGCATTGGGAATGATGACTTGCGAACTGTCAGTTATATTCCAGTTGGTAATAGATGAGGTCTCCATTTCGCCAGCGGAATTACTGGCCTCCATAGTCAGATCCAGGTAAACGGGAATGGTGATGCTCGATTCAAAATCAATAGCAATTTCCACATTGGCAAACTCAAAACCATCCATGTCCTCGGGCAAAGCCGATATTTCCTGTTCCACCGTATCAATGGTGACGTCCACTGTATCGATAATTCCCGTGATCGAACCAAACCACAGCGTATCGATCAATACATCAATAGCAATGGAGTCATCCAGCGTCAGGGAAAGCAACTGATCAGTGGGAATGGATAAGGTCGAGGTATAATTCACCCGCTGGTCATCCACAGGCAGCGTAAGGCTGTAACCAGCTAGATCAATGGTCTGTTGGACCGGCTCGGTGGAAGAGATAATTTGTAAAGAAGTTTCCAGGGGAGCACCGCCCACTGTTAATTCATCAATGGAAAACAATACCTCCGCTTCCAGACCAATAAAATTCCGGACAGTCAGCTGGATCTGACCGGAATCAATCAAGGCTGTTTCCACCTTGGTATCATTATCCAGTTCGATCACATCTGTCTCCACATTATCATCCTGGCTGATATAGCCTGTTACCTCATTAAAGGTCAGCCCCGGAAGAATAATTTCCACAGCGATAGAGTCTTGTAGGTAGTATGTGTTTGACCCCGATTGTGTTGTAGTTGTCGTACTATAGGTCAGGCGCTGATCCTCAAGACTTACCGGCTGCAGGTCATAACCAGCCAGTACAATTGTATGCCCATTCTCCCCAGGATTGATAGTCAAAACTGTATCCAGACCAGTACCATCGCGAACCAGTTCCGGTACAGTCAACTGCACATCCGCAACACCACCAATATTATTACTTATTATCAGGTCCATCTGACCGTCTGATATGGTCGCGCTCTGGATCTGTGATTCCGATTCGATGGTGATATCCCCCTCTTCGGTGATGGTTTGGGATTCGATCTGACCCGTCACTGCGCTGAAATAAATGTCTGTGATACCCAGGTTCAGTTCCACATTATCTGTCTGGGATATGGTTACACTATTGGGATCTGTATCAGCGGTAGTGATCAGGTAGTTGTAGTTCAGGTATTGATCAGCGAAATCCATGGCCATGGTCCAGCCGGCCATATCCACTGTGGGCACAGTGAACGTACTTGTCTCCAAGTCAAAATTCTGCTTAAAGGTAGAATCCGTCGATCCAAAATACAGACTGGGAATAGTCAGGCGAACCGCTCCAGTCAGCGGTAGATTATTGGTAACCGTGATCTCCAAGTTCCCCTTGGACATAACTGCTTCCTCCACCACCGTTTCTGATGGATCCAGCACAATACTGCTGGTGTCAGTAATGGACTGGGCCGGTACCACCGCACTGGCCTGGGTCACCTGGAACTCCCGTGCCGCCAGACCAACAGTAAACGTCGAACTCAGGTCCGCAGTGGTCACCGCCACCTGCTGCCCCTGCGATCCGTTGGATGTGCCAGACACTTCCACCAGCATGCTACCCGGCAGGGTCATACCGCTAACATCCTGAGTGGCCGTGGCGGAATCACCAGCTGTTATCTCCGTATCCCATGTCAGTTGGAAGATCTGCGTACCAATACTATTCTTAATATCAACGTATATGGGCGCGCCCAAAGGAATGAACAAATTATTGATGATTGTTACATCGAGATAACCTGAACTGAGTACGGCGGATGTAAAGGAATCAAAACTGACCGATTTCTGCTGCGGAACCAGAGCCACTGTATCCACCACCACCTCGGCGGTGCCTCCTGCGGCTGCAATGGCCGTTTCAATTGCCGTCACCAGCGCAGTGGGCATCACATCTGTAAATGAAATAGGATCTGTTTCTTCGGCGCCGATATTGTTCAGCTCGATCAAACCTATCTCCGCATCAATTAGTTCGGTAATATCATCCAGGCCAACAGAATCATACCCAATAGTGAAACTAGTGGTTGAACTATCGACCGTCACTGCACTGGCAAATTGGACAAAACTCTTTTCAACGGGGTCGATCTTCAGTTTATCACCCACTTCCACCGAGTCCAGCTCGATTGTTTTATTGAAAACAAAGATTGAATCCCCTCCCTCGCCAATTGGGTAGGTACTGATCAATGAATCCTCGAGGAATTCGTTCAGGTCGATAGTGGTCTGTATAATGGGAAATTCCAATGTGGTGGACCACACCGGCAACTTATCCGTATCGGGTATATCCAGCGCACAGCCGGTAAAAAAGATCGCTAAAAAAAGACTCGTTCTAAGTTTCATAAAATAATATCAGGCAAAAGTACTAAAAACCATACTAGGGAAGCAGCCCTAAACTAAGGGGAATTATGTTTCGAAAGAAAAATTATTTACGGATGGACCTGCTACAACTCACCAAGGAAATAGGTTAATGGATCATCATAAAAATCGATGAAATTTGTTGCGCTGGAATGCCCTGGGTATGGTGCGAAGTGGTGTTCGGTTGTGGAGTTCCGCCATACCAGTGCCCAAGTCGTTTTCTGGGAATATTCGTTATAGTTTATGGACGCTAGCAGATAATCAGTCCACCAGTTGGCAATCGGGATATTCTCAATGCCTACTTCCGTCAGAGCCGCCACCTTACCGCGGTGCACTGCCAATATTTTATCACGTTATTTATCTATGATTACCGTACAACTTACAGCCAGGTGATCAGAATAGCCGCCTAAGAGACGATTACCAGCCCAAAACCGGAAAGGATAATGGGCATATTTCCCTTCCTGCTGGCGATATTTTGGCTGATCCAGGATATCCATAGAACCAGGTAATATTCTGAGTGGTCCTGAGTTTATCAAACCGGAACTGGCGATGATCTGATCCAGTAAATTATCCTGTCCCCGATATACGTAAGTACCCACACCTGGTTTCCCAACCAACGGATCCATCAGGTTGATAAAGGGGTCGGCCGATATTTGGCCATTATTCATATCAATAAATCCTATTATATTTGAATCTATAGGCTCTTCATTAAAGTCACCTATTAACAATATGTCCGCGTCTGGATCATCTGCCAAGATGTCCAGCATCACATTTTCTAGCAGGTCTGCTGTTGCCGCCCGCTTGGGGATAGCTTTTTCCTTGCCTCCATAGTTCGAAGGCCAGTGATTGACGAAAATATGCAATACCTGGTCCCGGTAAGTGCCTTGCACATGAACAATATCTCTTGTGGAAAGATTCCCCGGCAAAATATTCTTGATCGCCCTCGATTCCAGTACCGTGAATACCGCCGGGTCATAAAATAGTGCACAATCAATGCCGCGACTATCGGGAGAATCAAAATGGACAATGGCGTAATCCCGGTCCGTATAGACACGGTTTAATTCCGTCATCATAAAATGATTTTCTACCTCACAGATACCCACTATATCCGCATTCAGATCGGTGAGTACTGTGGCACAATTTTTCAGTTTCAGATCATAGATTTCCTGGGTCACATTTTTTCTGCCGCCGCGGGCGAATTCATCGTCATTTTTTTCCGGATCATTTTCCATATCAAACAGATTTTCCACATTCCAGAAGGATATCCTTAAACCGGCTACGGGCTGACCCCAAGCCAGCGTATTGTAGAAAACAAATACCAGAGCTATTCGTAACACAATAGGAACAATAGCGTAGTATTTACGGAACTTATTCAAACTAATATCGTATGCTGCAGTAATGGGAGCGGGATTAAAACCCAATATTCACCCTCCAACTTACCTCCTTGGTTTGGCTACCCCCGCTCCCAAACCCTTTTCGAATTTCCATCAACATCCTTTTCTGTTCAATTTCATTTTGATTCGCGGAATGATAATTTGATCGGTACACCGCTGAAATCAAAAGCCTCTCTTAACTGATTTTCCAGGTAGCGTCGATAATTTACTGGTACCAATTTGGGATAATTGGAGTGACAAACGATAAGCGGTGGCGCTGTCCGCACCTGGTTGATGAATTTGATCCGGATCAAACGTCCTTTTACTGCTGGAATGGCCATTTTCTTAATGGTCTTATCGAGAAACTCATTCAATAATTTGGTATTAATTTTCTGCTGCCGGGCCTGATGGACCTGATCAGCTATTTTCATAATATTGGAAACCCTTCGACGTGTCAAGGCCGATATGAACAGAATCGGGTAGTCATCCAGCGCCTTGAATTGCCGCTGAATTTCTTTTTTCATCTCCGCCATCGTATTGGTCTCTGCCTGTACCAGATCCCACTTATTAACCAATAGCACCAGGCCCTTGCCCTTCCGGATCACCAGGTCAATGATCGTTTTATCCTGCTTGCCAAATCCTTTCTCTGCATCGATCATTACCAAAGACACATCAGCATTTTCAATAGCACTGTGGGTTCTCACATTGCTATAAAACTCGATATTATCACTCACCTTGGCCCGTTTTCGCAGTCCGGCGGTATCAACCAAGATAATGGTCTTTCCGTACCATGTAAAGGCTGTATCGATGGAATCCCGGGTAGTTCCTGCTATAGGGGTTACAATAGTCTGATCCTTTTGCAATAATGCATTGGTCAGGGATGATTTGCCTACATTGGGCATGCCCACAATGGCCAGTCGCATATAACTTTGTTCATCCTGTTTTGCTGACGATGGACCGAGCATAGCGGTAATTTGCTCTAGCATGTCCCCAGTCAAGCGACCATTGAGTGCGGAAACGGTCACCATTGGTTCTATAGCTAATTCATAAAACCGCAACTGCTGCTCGTCTGTTTCCAGCGTATCGCATTTATTGACCACCAGCAAATGCGGTTTTCCGGACTTGCGCACCAGTTTCGCCAGGTCCTTGTCACTGGCTGTGGGGTCTTTCTTCCCATCCACTAGAAATAAGATAAAATCCGCTTCGGTAACAGCCAATTCTGCCTGTTCACGGACAGCAGCGTTGAATACATCCACATCATCGGGGATATATCCGCCGGTGTCCACAATGTCGAACAGGCGATTTTCCCAGTCCAGCGTACCCCTTATCCTGTCTCGCGTGATACCTTCCTTAGCGTCTACGATGGCCTTCCGTTGTTCAACCAGCCGGTTGAACAACGTTGATTTACCTACATTCGGTCGACCGATGATGGCAATGGTTGGCCTAGCCATGATCGATAGCCGCAAAAAATTCGGCCGGAGAATCACCCACAACCCGCACGGGAACTTCAAGCGCTTGGGAGATCTGATCCAAGGTCATGTCATCCAGGGTCAACGTATCATCATCATTCAGGATTCGATTGGAAAATAACACCATATCCCCCAGATCCTGCTCTGCCAGCTGGGCGATTATGTCCTGACCCGTTAATAAACCACTCACAGTCACATCATCTTCACCAAAAAATGTATTATTAATAGACTTCAGCTGCACATCCAGGTTAGAAACTGTTTCCAGCAGGGGTATGAAATTGGTTTTGAAATAATTAGCGATGAGGGTACCCGTGCCAATAGTAATACTTGCTGGTTTTTTAAGACCAGAACTGTAGTCTGCAATATTATCCTGCCAATCGGCCATGAAATGGACTACCTGGCCCACGCCATTCTCCCGCAGGTCATGGCCGGCATAGTAACCTACGGCAGGGAAGGCCGCGCCAACCTTCAAAAACCACTCATCACTCAGAAATAAAAAATTTTCTCCATTTTCCTGACGGTATTTTGCACTGAGCTGCTTACCAATTGGTATGAGCGATTGGGCATATTCTGCAGTTACTGGCGGCAGATCTGGTAGTCCTTCCCGGTGTTTTGTAAGTCCTACCGGCACAATGGATATCGATAAGGCATTGGGGCGAAAAGAATGAATATCCGCCACTGTCTTTTCCAGAAATTTACCATCGTTCCAGCCCGGACAGAGCACGACTTGGGCGTGTAGTTCTATACCATTCTCGGTAAGGTATTCAAATTTTTTCATCAGAAAATCATCCTTGCCATACAAGAACATCTCCAGCCGCTTGTCGGGGTCTGTTACATGGACAGAAACATACAGTGGTGAAAGACGCTGTTCCACAACCCGTTTTAATTCTTTCCAGCCCATATTGGTCATAGTGATGAAGTGTCCATGCAAAAAGGACATACGGAAATCACCATCTCGAAAATAGAGACCTTTGCGCATTCCAGCCGGGTTCTGATCGACAAAACAGAATACACAGTCATTGGCACAGCCGCGAATCTTGAAATCATCAAATCCAAGGCCCAGGTTATCATCCATATCCTTCTCAATATCATATTCCTTCAGTTCCCCACCCTGCCGTACCCTGAGCAGTATATTTTCATCCGTAACCTTGAAGCGATAATCAATGATATCCTTTACCCGGGACCCATCGATGGACTCCAAGCGATCGCCCGGTTTCAGGCCGATAGAGGCGGCAATGCTCTCTTTTTCTACATGGTTGATTTTCATGGCGTGGAAATTACATTGGTTGGTTCAAACTTCCCCTGTTGAATCCCCAGGGTTCCTACTCAGCGATATACGCGGCGAAAGTCGTCTGTATAGAGCAGCAGTCCACTGGCCACCGTCCACAAGGCTACCAAGGAAAAAAAGATCACTATAGTAAAATAGTTGCCCCCAGGAACCATGTGGATATTTACATAATCAATGCCGGCCTTAATCCAGATAATAATGCCGGCGTAAGTTATCCACTGTACGAACAACAGCGCCTGGTGACGCAAGATCAAGAGGAACATAGGGATGGCCAAACTGGCGACCATCAGCGACTTATGCCCAGCCATATGGAATTGAGCCGATATGAGGATCCAGGATATGACCAGGGGTATGATACGGTAAATCATGACAATTGTTAGAAATTAGTCGAGCGGGCGATGGGAATCGAACCCACGTCACGAGCTTGGGAAGCTCGGGTAATAGCCATTATACGACGCCCGCAAAATTGTTCATTTGTCGACAGTAATCTATCATGTAACATGCATAAATCCAAAGTTTGAGTACAGCTCTAGGTACCCTTGATTAGGTACCCTTAAGGGGTTTTTACCGTCAATACCGTTGTTTTTCATAGCTACAATATCTGGAAATGCTCTTGATAATTCAACCTTATCTAAATTTGTATATTGTTTAGTCATATTTGTATCAGTATGACCCAAAGCATAGCATAAAGTAAACTCCTGCCCCGTTAAAAAATAAAGCCTTGATGCAAATGTTTTTCTCAGGTCATGGAATTTTCCACTAATGTAAGATATTTTTAGCGCCCTTGAAAAAACACGACTAAATACCTTAATTGTTGCGTATCTATTCTTTCGAGTTTTTAACTGATTATTTAACCACTCATTCATTTGGATAATTATCAATGCCTGTTGTTCAGTTAGGTGTACATATCTCTCGTAGCTATTTTTAGTAGTGCTGCCTACGATCCTGAGTCTAAAGCCATCATCGTCCCTCTTTAGCTGATTGTTAAACGGCTCAGATAACCGTAGTCCTGTATCTCTGTAAAGACGGTATGCCTCAATAAATAGCTCTCTATCCCCATCATTCATTTTTGCCTCGGAATAAGGAAAACCTTTCTTGACATTTTGCAGGATGATTTCAAAATCAGCATTGCTGAAATAGTTAACAGGCCTGTTTATCACAGATAGTTTCTTTATTTTTACGGGGTTATCTATTAAGCCTTCATCAAACATCCAATTAAAGAAAGTCTGTAAAGCTCGAAGCTTCCTGTTTACTGTATGCTTACTCGAATGAACCATACTGTTTTTGAAGTTAGTAAAGTGCCTTCGTTTAATATTGCTTACATGCTTTATTCTAATCGTTTTGGCAAACTCATTCAATGCATGCAAGTAAATCACAATGGTCTTTTCATTTAACCTTTGCGCCATACAATATTGTTCATATTCACTTATTGCATGACTTAAGGTAAGTGAGATATCAACAAGAGTACCGCTTCGCCTGAGCCAATCAATTTCATTTTTTATTTTCTTCACACCAGCGGGACCATGTTCTTCATATGCTCGAATGATTTTACCTCGCAATGATGTATCTTGAATGGTATCTCTCCTGTGTTCGGCTACCAGCTTTTCATTTGTATTAAGAGGGAACTTCACAGCACCTCTCCCAGTGCGATCATTACCCCATCTTATCCTGGTATAATACTTTCCACCAGCTAAATAAATGGGCATTCTTTTTATACCTGTCCTATTTGTCATATTTAATCATATATTGTCTTACATAATCTAACACTTATTTTATGGCCTCACAAATTGTATTTGTCTAACATTGTATGACCAATGAAACAGAAAAAATCCGAATTCATTTCTTTTAGGACAACAGATGATGTAAAAGATCTCCTCGAGAAACTTAGTGAAACCCATGACCGGCCATTATCTGATGTAATTCACCAGCTACTGAAATCATTCATTAACGATCCACCCCAGCAACTGCCCATACCAAAAAAGAAATAATCAACCTTCATCCCCCATATAATAATACTACCTTAGCAAAGACCCCATCACCCCTCGGTAGACTATATGTTTTTGTGTAACAAGTGTCACAAGTATAACAATTAGATTATTGTAATTATTTGACTTTTTTATCTTCTTCTTCTTTCCTACGAGATTTTTCGTGTAAGTATTCATTATAAAACAACATTGGTTCACCACAACAATTTGTAGTTCGTTCTTCTATCCCTCTCTTTACCTCTTTAGTACCATCACATCCAGGGCAAAAGATTGTCACCAAATCGTTTGATTTATTTCTTTTATTGTAGCCATACTTTACATCGTTCATTAACCATATCTCGAAAGCAGCAGCTAAATCATCAATCACCTTTCCCTTCTCTTTCATATTGAGAATAAATTTATTGTAGGATTGATTTACATCAATACCTGGGTATTTTTTTTGAAATTCACTTAATTCTTCTTTTGAGAGCGTACTCTTTCTCTTCTCTTCTATTCTATTCTGTTCTATTCTATTAGGCTGTAGTGCTACAGTAGGACTACTGTATTCATCTGGTAGTTTATATTTTGAAGGAATGGGCTTTTGAATAGATTGATATATTTTCCAGTTTTTCACATAGAATAATTCAATTCCATTAGAGTTAAATGGAATAATGAGTTCCAATTCGATCAATTCATCTTTCAACTTACCCACTTCTTCAACTATAATATCATCACAAGGAAATACTTCTGCCTTGAGCATATTGTTGCTATTCTTATGGATACCCCCATCATCGCTGAAATTCCATATACCGATAAATAGCAAACGATGCCTAGGAGTTAATGACATCATTTTGTCATCAGCCCAAAACTTAGGGTCTATCATTCTCTTTCTTGCCATGTCTAATATGTAAGATTAAAGGATGTCAAATTCTCCACCCATACAGTATTTGATAAAATCTTTTAATATTTTTTTATTATCCGCACCACTCCAATGATCTATTGAGTGAACTATCGTACTATCATCATCTTCATCCGGTAACACTTTCACAGCAATCATTAAAGCAAAGGCTAGATTGAGTGCATCTTCTTCTTCTACTAATTGCCATTCGTTGGCACAATATCGACCATCCCACCTTTCTACAGTTTCCCTAATATATTGTTCATTGGAAATATCTAGTCCATCTGGAACCCTTACTGTAGAGCCTCGCAGAGTTGTCCCCATAGGTTGCCAGCCAAAATAATGGGCGAGTTCCAACACACGAGACCATGCGCCAATGTTGAATCGGAATGCTTCTCCATTAAGATTTTTAAAATCATATCCCATGATATACTCCTTTTATTTGATTGTTATTCATTATTAGCCATAAGTAGGCTAAGGTTTTTCTCCATAATACTCTTCCATGCTATCCAAGGTATCCTGATCAGGTCTTCGGCCCATTCTATAGGGGTATAGTGGGCAATTAATTGCTGTACAAAGCCGCACTTCCTTTACCTGATCACAGCAGCAGTCTAAGCATTTCTTGCGGATAGCCTTTATTGGGGTGCTGTAATGCTTAGCCATTCAGCCAGCGATCAAGCCAGTCTCTACGGATTTTTACGCTTTTCACGCCAGCTGGTTTAGTTGATTTTAGATTCCCTTCACGAATCGCTTTGAATAATGTGGTGCGACTACATTTTGCATAGAAGCACGCATTTTCAACATCGTACCAGCTATGTTTCAAAGCTTGTTCCTTAACCGCTTGGTTGATTAGGCTTTTAATATCTTCGATTATTGGATTCTGAATCATTACCTGACCCTTCCATCGTTTGAGTTAACACTTACGGTACTTCAGTAGTACCCTTCAGTGTTATCCTCTGACTGGTCAGATGTCAGAACCTTGGGACTGGATGCCCCGAGAAGGAATTATTTAATTAGTCTTTGCTCCACCTATATGGTCTGTCAGAATTATAATTGACTGTCGTAGTTTTCTTCATCAAAGTCAGCTCCATCGTATTCATCAGTTGATGGATCGTTAGCACGATCCATCTGTTCACCAGTTGCAAAATCAGATTGTCGTACAGATTTTAAGTCTGCGCCTGTCTTAGCATCTTTCATCATCTCTATCAATTCTTGCCTTGCTAAAATTTGTTGGTGGGTAGAGAATTCATCTCTCCAGTTAAACGTTACCCAAGTCCATTCACCATTATTGAACTTGTAATCAGAAAATTTAATAATTTCAACCCCGAAGGCTTCACCAAGTCGTTTTCTGAATCTACTTAACTGTTGCTGGATTCTGTTCTTAACCTTTTTATCTGAATAATCGTAGTTAAGATTAAAATTCATATAGCCACTAAGTTCGCAGAACAATTTCATCCACACCCAATATAGAGATGCGTTCTTCTTTTTATCTACCATGCCCAATGATTCTGGTGTAGCATAATCAGATTGATTGCCATAGGTAACTTTTATCTTTTCAGCCTCAACCAATGTTACAATTACATCACTCTTATTTTTTATATCCAGACTTAATGGTTTCACCTCATCCATGAGAGAGTCAATCTTATCAAGTGACTGATGCACCATGCCCATAAGTTCCTTTATCACCTTATCTTTCTCACCAGCTATATCTATGAGTGATTCAATATACTTTGTGACCTTATCAGCGTTTTTGTTTGACACCTTTGCTATGTCGATAGCCTCATCAGCCACCATTATTGAAGTAAAAAACAATCTAACCAATGGAATTGATGCAATCGCCATGCCAGCGAATACTTTGCCTAATGTCGTTGTGCCATAGACTAATAAGTATATAGCAAGTACAGCAAAAATAACTGACATAATATTTGAACTCAGCTTGAGATTCTTATCATCAAGCCTATCACTTAGGGGTATTTTACTTTCCGACATATCCGACATAGCAATTTACCAATCCACCACACCGTGCGCAACTTCCTACGCAGTTTTACGTACTTCCTCGATTATAACTTTTTAAAAAATTATATTACAATGTGAGTGCCACCAGTCATAAATGTCTATAAACAAAAAACCCCGCTACTTGGCGAGGTTTGATGTTTACCTAATTAAAGAATCTATTTCAACAGTACCATCTTCTTAGTACTAATGTATTCACCAGCCTGTATCTGATATAGGTAAATACCAGCACTCACTGGTTTGCCATAGTCATTGGTAGCATCCCAGATGACTGATCCGTAACCAACATTTTTAGTTTTGTTGATTAAGGTTTTTACCTTTGTACCAAGCATATCATGTATGATAATAGTGACCAGCTTTTTTTCTGGTAAGTCA
>CAJXWT010000064.1 GCA_913062595.1 uncultured Fidelibacterota bacterium | reverse complement strand
CGAGAAGGTGGTCGGACTGTCGGTGCTGGTGTGGTTACTGAAATTAAGGAATAAGGGTAAAAATGGCAGGTAACAGCAAGCGCGCGATTATTCAACTAGAGAGTACAGCTGGTACAGGATATCGTTATACAGTCACGAAAAGCAAGCGTTTACATCCGGATCGGGTAGAATATAAAAAATATGATCCTGTAGTCCGTAAACATGTGCTTTTCAAGGAAACTAAATAATTTTTTGAATTACTACTCACTAGTGGATTGTACCGAATTAATTAGGAGTGTAGCTCAATTAGGTAGAGCACCGGTCTCCAAAACCGGGGGTTGCGGGTTCGATTCCTGCCACTCCTGCTGGATTTGATAATTGAATCAAGAGAATAGTCCTGATTCTGAATGATCAAGAAAATAAAATCCTTCATATCGGACGTTGATTTTGAAATGAAAAAAGTTTCTTGGCCGACATGGGATGAATTAAGAGGATCGACCTACGTTGTGCTAACACTCACATTTATTTTAGGTCTTTATCTCTTTTTTACGGATTTAATACTATCAAAAATATTGAGTGTTTTACTATGATGGATTGGTATTCGTTAAGGGTTATATCCGGGAAAGAAAAAAAGATTCGGGATTCATTATTACTCGAAGTAGAACGTGAAGGATATAGTGCGAAGGTTGATGAAGTATTTGTTCCTTCAGAGAATATCGTGGAAATGCGCGATGGTAAAAAGAGGGTAAGAAATAAAGTTTTTTTCCCGGGATACGTGCTTATAAAAATGGATATGGATAAAGAAGCAAAGTATATGATAGAAAATATCTCTGGGGTGATGAGTTTCGTTGGCCCACAAGGTAAGCCCCAAGCGCTGAAACAAGAAGAGATAAATCGGGTACTTGGCGTTGTTGAGGGATCAAGAGGAAAAGAGGTTGTGACGTCACTTTTTAAAGTTGGTGATCACGTCAAGGTTACGGATGGTCCTTTTTTAGATTTTTCAGGTTTTGTTAAAGAAATAAATGACGAGAAGCAAAAATTAAAGGTTTCTGTGAGCATTTTCGGAAGGCCTACACCAGTTGAATTGGATTATTTGCAAGTAGAAAAAGAGAAATAAACAATGCCGCCAAAAAAGGAAATTGGTTTTATAAAACTTCAAATACCTGCCGGACAGGCCAATCCTGCGCCACCAGTAGGACCAGCGCTGGGACAGCATGGTGTGAATATTATGGAGTTTTGCAAAGCGTTTAACGAACAAAACAAAGACCGGATGGGTATGATTATACCTGTTGAGATCACAGTATTTTCTGATCGTAGTTTTACTTTTATAACAAAAACACCGCCTGCAGCTATATTACTTAAAAAGGCTGCAGGATTAGATAAAGGTTCGGGTGAGCCAAACAAAGAAATAGTAGGTTCAGTATCTGAAAATGATCTCGCCAAGATTGCCGAAACAAAAATGCAGGATTTAAATGCAAACACAATTGAAAAAGCCGTGGAAATGATTCGAGGTACAGCCAGAAGTATGGGTATTGAGGTTAGTTAGTTTATATGAAATTGACTAAAAATAACAAATCAATCGCTAAAATATTAGACCGGAAAATAGAATATTCACTTGAAGATGCAGTTTCTTTAGTTAAGGAACTGAAATATGGACAATTTGATGAATCAGTTGATATTGCGATAAATATGGGAGTTGATCCTCGTCATGCAGACCAAAATATTCGAGTAACTACTAGCCTTCCCAGCGGGACGGGACGTGAAGTTACGGTGCTAGTTTTAGCTCGTGGCCCAAAGGAAAAAGAAGCGAAAGAAGCGGGCGCAGATTTTGTTGGAAATGATGATTACATTGAGAAAATAAAAAATGGCTGGACAGAAATTGATAAAGTTGTTGCTACCCCTGATATGATGCCGGCACTTGGAAAATTGGGAAAAATTCTCGGCCCTAAAGGATTAATGCCTAACCCCAAGAGTGGTACAGTGACTATGGATATAACCAAGGCGGTTGGGGAATTAAAAACTGGGAGAGTAGAGCTAAGAGTAGAAAAAAATGGGATCATCCATACCAGCTGTGGTAAAACGTCATTTAATGAGAAAGATTTAATTGAAAATATTCGAATTATTTATGATACTATTATGAAAGTGAGACCAGCATCCGCGAAGGGGCAATATCTAAAAAAATTCACATTATCTTCAACGATGGGGCCAGGTATAAAAGTTGATCAAAAAAGTATAAAGTAATATTATGCCAAGCCAGAAAAACCTAGACGAAGTAACGCAATTAACCGAAAAGCTTGATAAAGCAACTGCGGTCTATTTCACTGATTTCATCGGTCTTGATGTGTCCAGTATCACTGAACTCAGGTCTGAGTTTTTTGAAGCATCAGTTGAATTTAAAGTAGTTAAAAATACATTATTAAAATTAGCTGTAAAAAATATCAACATTGAAGGACTTGATGATTTTCTCGTTGGATCGACAGCGATAGCAATTTCGTATGACGAACCAACTGCACCGGCAAAAGTTTTGAAAAATTTTACCGAAGAGCATGATAAACCAAAGGTAAAAGCAATATTATTTGATGGTGAAGTGTTGGAAGGTAGTGAATATAAGAAATTTGCAAGCCTGCCAACGAAGGATGAATTACTTACTAAGCTAGTTATGATGTTAAATAGGTCGATTACAATGTTGGCTCGTACATTAAGTGCGCCAATAACAAATCTTGTAAGTAGTCTAAACAATTTGAAAAATGAAAAATCTTAATAACTGATAATCAAGGAGTATCTATAATGGCTGAAACTAAAAGAGCAGATGTCCTATCCTACTTAGAATCTGCAAATATGGTTGAAATATCAGACCTCATAGCAGAAATCGAAGAAAAGTTCGGCGTAACAGCCGCTGCGCCAGTAGCGGTTGCTGCAGCAGGTCCTGCGGATTCTGCCGCTGGTGCTGATGAAGAAAAAACAGAGTTTGATGTCATGCTGGAAAGCGTAGGCCAAGCCAAGATCAATGTGATCAAAACAGTTCGGTCTATCACCGGTCTAGGCTTAAAGGAAGCAAAGGAGTTAGTTGACTCTGCTCCAAAGCTTGTTAAAGAGGGAGTAGCAAAAGCTGAAGCGGAAGAAATTAAAACACAGCTTGAAGAAGCTGGTGCAACTGTCGAGTTAAAGTAATCACTATACTTTAATAAAAAAATCTACTGGTTATTTCATTCTAAAAATATAGGAGGTTTCTTTGGGATCCGTAGCAATTAAAAGAGCTGAGAGGGTATCCTTTTCTAAAATACCATCTCTAGTCGAGATGCCTGATTTTCTGGCGTTGCAAAAGGAATCATTTAATCGATTTTTACAACCGCAGGTACCGGAAGATGAACGGGAGCACCTGGGCCTTGAGGGGGTATTTCGTGATGTATTTCCGCTTGAAGATTCACATCGAAATTATATACTAGAGTATAATAATTATTTTTTGGGCCTACCAAAATATTCACCAGATGAATGTATAGATCGCGGCGTAACATACTCAGTGCCGTTGAAAGTTCGTCTCACTTTGAATATTACTGATGAAGAAAACAAAAATGAATTTGCACAAAGTATTCAACAGGATGTTTATTTTGGTAACATTCCTGCGATGACAGAAAAAGGCACATTTGTTATCAATGGTGCTGAGCGTGTAATCGTATCTCAACTTCATCGTAGTCCTGGAGTCTTTTTTGATGAAGCAATCCATCCAAACGGTGCTAAGCTTTTCCAGGCGAGAATCATTCCATTTCGTGGATCCTGGTTGGACTTTACAACTGATATTAATGATTGTCTTTTTACAATCATTGATCGAAGACGAAAGTTTCCAGTTACAATGCTTTTAAGGGCACTCGGCTTCTCCACGAACAAAGATATTTTTAGAGCATTTGACTGTATTACTACTATCTCTTTAAAGAGCAAAGACATTGATCAATATTATGGCACTACGATAATTAATGATATTATTGATGAAAATACGGGTGAAATATTTTTTGAAGGTGGTACAAAGGTTGATGTTAGTGTAGTGGAAACATTGGTAAATAATAAAATATCACAAGTAGAAGTAGTTGATAGTGACCGTCAATTTTCATCAATGTTACTTCTTAATACCATGGAAAAGGATCCTACACACAGCACCGAAGAAGCATTGGGAGTGGTATATCAATTAATCAGATCAGGCGAACCGCCTAATTTAGAAACGGCGCAAAAATTCATTGAAAGGCAATTTTTCAGCCCCAAGAAGTACGATCTGGGTCAAGTAGGACGTTATCGGTTGAACCAGCAGTTTGATCTTGATGTACCTGTTGACGATACTGTATTAACAATGGATGACATTGTATGCGTGATACGATTTCTTATCGATATGAGGAAGGGTGAACGTGGACCAGACGATATTGATCATTTAGGCAATCGAAGGGTAAAAACGGTAGGTGAATTACTAACAAATCAGTTTAGCGTTGCTTTAAGTCGAATGTTGAGGACCATTTATGAACGTATGAACTTGCGAGAATCTGAATCAATCACTCCTCAAGATCTTATAAATTCTAGAGTAGTCACCACTGTTATAAATACGTTTTTTGGTACTAGCCAATTATCCCAGTTTGGTGATCAGACAAATCCACTTGCCGAAATCACACATAAGCGCCGTATTTCTGCGCTTGGTCCAGGAGGGCTTACTAGAGAGCGGGCTGGTTTTGAAGTTCGTGATGTTCATTACACTCATTATGGTAGATTATGTCCAATTGAAACTCCTGAAGGACCTAATATTGGGTTAATATCTTCATTAGCACTATACGCTACAATAAATCAGCATGGTTTTATAGAAGCGCCCTATCGATTACTTGATAAAAAAGGGAATAGTACATATGCTACGGAATCAGTAGAATATCTATCGGCTGATGATGAAGATCGAGTAATGATTGCACAATCAGACTCAAGAATGGATAAAAAAGGCCGGTTAATGGATAAGATATTACGTGCTAGGATCAAGGGCGATTTTCCGGTTGTTGATTCAAGCGAAATTGAATTTATGGATGTTGCACCAAACCAAATTTTAAGTGTTGCCGCTGCTTTAATACCATTTCTAGAACATGATGATGCAAATCGTGCATTAATGGGTTCAAATATGCAAAGACAATCAGTTCCCCTGATGAATCCTACTGCGCCAATTGTAGGGACAGGCATAGAATCAAAAGTGGCTATAGATTCCTACGCGGCGCTTGTCTCTCCTGTAGAAGGGATGGTGACATTCGTCGATTCAAATAAAATCACTGTAAAGTCTGATGATTTACCTGATGATCTAACCTTATCAAAGGGATCAAATCTTTTTGAGTTGCCTTTGAAAAAGTTTTGGCGCACGAATCAGAATTCATGTCAGAATCAGAAGCCTCGTGTTAAGATCGGGCAACGCGTAAAGAAGGGTGAAATTGTTGCTGATGGTGCATCTTGCCAAAATGGCGAGCTAGCTTTGGGGCAAAATGTTAGAGTAGCCTTTATGCCTTGGCGCGGATATAATTTTGAGGATGCGATTGTTCTCAGCGAGAGGCTGGTGACAGAAGATATATTTACCAGTCTACACATTAATGAAATAGATCTGGAAGTACGCGACACAAAACGTGGAGAAGAAGAGTTAACGGCAGAAATACCAAATGTAAGTGAAGATGCAACAAGAGATTTGGATGAAAATGGTATTGTGAGAATAGGGGCCAAAGTGCAAGAAGGTGCTATCTTGATTGGTAAGGTTTCACCGAAAGGTGAAACTGATCCCACACCAGAAGAAAAATTGCTCAAGGCTATATTTGGTGAAAAGGCTGGGGAAGTTAAAGATGGATCCCGCCGAGCTGATCCCGGTGTGGAAGGCGTTGTTATCAATACAAAGCTCTTTCAAAAAAGAGCTCGTATGTCAAGAATTGAATTAAAAAAAGCAATTCAAAACCTCCAGTTAGAAACGAGGTTAACTAAAACACATTTAAAGGAATCACGTGACAAGAAATTAATGGATTTGTTAATAAATCAAATTTCCAGCGGGATTAGGGATATTTCAAATGGTCGTACTTTGATAAAAAAATCAACAAAGTTAACAGAAAAAAGACTAAAGAAATTTGATCTGGAAAGATTTGCACAAGATAGCCACTGGATTGAAAAGAAATCGGCCTGGAAGGATATAAAGACTGTGTGGCGTACTTATCGCAGGGAATGGTCTGAAGCTGAAGATAACTTGGAAAAGGAAGTATTTAAATTACGTATTGGAGACGAACTGCAGCCAGGCATCCTTAGACTCGCGAAAGTTTATGTAGCAAATAAAAGAAGGGTCAAAGTTGGGGATAAGATGGCGGGACGCCATGGAAACAAAGGAATTGTCGCTATTATTGTTCCGCAAGAAGATATGCCTTTTACTGAAGACGGAACACCGGTCGATATTGTTTTGAATCCCCTTGGCGTTCCCTCGCGTATGAATTTAGGGCAATTATATGAAACGATGCTTGGCTGGGCGGGTGAAATACTTGGATTAAGGTATAAAACGCCAGCGTTTGACGGTGCAAGCCCTGAACTTGTTGAAGTTGAGATGAAAAAAGCAGGGTTACCTGTTAATGGCAAAGTAAAGTTAATTGATGGTCGTACTGGCGAATATTTTGATAATACTGTGACTGTTGGAGTAATCTATATGATGAAACTGGCGCATATGGTTGATGATAAAATGCACGCAAGATCAACGGGCCCTTATTCCCTTATTACCCAGCAGCCACTGGGTGGTAAAGCACAATTTGGTGGTCAACGATTTGGTGAAATGGAATGTTGGGCCTTGGAGGCGTATGGTGCAGCCCACACACTCCAAGAAATTTTGACCGTTAAATCTGATGACGTTGAAGGAAGATCAAAAGTCTATAATGCAATTGTCCGTGGGGAAAATTTTCCAGATTACGGGTCTCCAGAGTCTTTCAATGTTCTGATTAAAGAACTGCAAGGCTTAGGCATAGATGTTGAATTAAACTAAAGAGAAAGGTGTCCTTTTGACTTACATACAATCTACAAAGGTCGATTTATCCAAAAAATATGAGTCTATAACCATTGGCCTTGCTTCGCCTGAGATGATATTAGCAAGGTCATACGGTGAGATCCTAAAACCAGAAACTATCAATTATCGTTCTTATAAGCCTGAAAAAGATGGATTATTCTGCGAAAAGATATTTGGACCAGTTAAGGATTATGAATGCCATTGCGGTAAATATAAGGGTATTCGTTATCGTGGAATTATCTGTGATCGCTGTGGTGTAGAAGTAACCCGGAAAAAAGTTCGCCGCGAAAGAATGGGGCACATCACTTTGGCTGTTCCAATTATTCACATCTGGTATCTGAGATCAATACCAAGCAAACTAGCCTATTTAACAGGACTAAAGACTAAGGAACTGGAACGGATCATATATTATGAGACCTTTGTCGTAATTGAGCCTGGAAAAAGTGGTCGTGAGGCAAAGGAATTATTAGATGAAGATGAATATTTTGAACTGGAGCGCGAATTCGGTTTTTATGCAGTAAGTGAAGAAGAGCGGGATAATGAAGACTTCTTTTATGCAACCATGGGTGGGGAAGCAATCAAAGAAATGTTATCGCGTATAAATTTATTTGAGTTAAAAAAATCACTTGAAGAGATCATTAAAACATCAAAATCAAAACAGAAGCGAACTGAAGCGCTAAACCGTCTCAAAATCGTAAAAACGTTTTTACCAGCGCCTTCCAAAAAAAGGCTCAACCAACCTGAATGGATGGTTATTTCTGTATTACCTGTCATTCCACCTGAATTACGTCCACTGGTTCCATTGGAAGGCGGAAGATTTGCAGCTAGTGATCTGAACGATTTATATCGCCGGATCATAATCAGAAATAATCGATTAAAACAATTAATCGAAATTGGTGCACCCGATGTAATACTTCGCAACGAAAAGCGAATGTTGCAGGAAGCAGTTGATGCATTATTTGATAATAATCGTCGCAAAACTGCGATTAGAAGTGGTACCAGGCGTCCATTAAAATCAATTTCTGATATGTTGAGGGGTAAAACGGGTCGTTTCCGTCAGAATCTTCTTGGAAAACGTGTTGATTATTCTGGTCGGTCTGTAATTGTGGTGGGGCCGGAATTGCGTATGAGTGAATGCGGTTTGCCAAAAAATATGGCGCTTGAACTATTTAAACCGCATATGATCTATGAATTGATCGCGAGAGGTTATACTGAAACACCTCGAAGCGCCAAATTGATGATCGAAAACCAGGAACAGGTAGTTTACAAGGTATTGGAATATGTAGTGAAGGATCACCCGGTCTTGCTTAACCGAGCACCAACGCTCCATCGTCTTGGAATTCAAGCTTTCCAACCAATATTAGTGGATGGTAAAGCAATCAAATTACATCCACTTGTCTGCGCAGCATTTAATGCTGATTTTGATGGTGATCAAATGGCCGTACATGTGCCTCTAAGTGTCCAGGCGCAGATGGAAGCACGGGTATTAATGCTCTCAAGTCATAATGTGCTCCACCCCGCAAACGGAAAACCAATCTGTGTCCCTTCGCAAGATATGGTACTGGGTTGTTATTACCTAACACGACCCAAAACCGGGGTTTTAGGTGAAGGAAAGTCAATTGGATCTATTGATGAAGTTCTAATTGCTTTTGAGAATAAAATGGTCGACATGCATGCGATAATTAATCTTCGTCACGATGGGAAATGGTATAAAGAAACAACCGTTGGTAGGGCAATTTTTAATTCCATATTACCCAAAGAACTTGAATATGCGGATTTGACAATTTCAAAAGATGATCTAGTAAAAATTATTAATCAGGCATATTTAGTTGCTGGGAATTATAAAACCGTAGAGTTTCTTGATGATCTTAAGGATCTTGGTTTTGCTTCAGCTACTCAAGGTGGATGCTCAATATCTATAAGTGATGTTATGATACCTGATCAAAAAGATGATATTATACAATCAGCCCAAAATAAGGTAGATGATATTACTGACAAATATAATCGCCATATTCTTACTGATGGCGAACGCTATAACAAAGTGATCGATGTTTGGACGCATGCTACTAATCAAGTAGCTGCCACTATGATGGACGGATTGAAGAATGACGGGCAAGGATTCAATCCGGTACATATGATGGCCGATTCTGGTGCTCGCGGTAGTCAGGATCAAATAAAACAATTAGCAGGTATGAGAGGCCTTATGGCCAAGCCTAAAAAATCAATGACTGGTGGTAAAGGTGAAATTATAGAATCCCCTATCATTTCTAATTTTAAAGAAGGTCTATCCGTATTAGAATATTTTATATCTACACACGGAGCAAGAAAGGGTCTTGCTGATACTGCATTAAAGACTGCGGATGCTGGTTATTTGACGCGCCGGTTAGTAGATGTTGCTCAGGATGTAGTTATTTATGAAGAAGACTGCGGCACTATTAATGGTCTATTAATTTCAGATCTTAAGGAGGGAGAAGAAATTATAGAACCATTAGCAGACCGTATTTTAGGCAGAACGATACTTGATGATTTTATTCTAGATGGAAAAAAGCTGATTAAAACCGGCCAGATAATAGGTGATAAAGAAGCGGAAGTCATCGCTGATTCTAATGTTGAGAGTCTTAGGATAAGGTCTGTTTTAACTTGTGATTCCCGTCGCGGGGTATGCGCAAAATGCTACGGTTGGAATTTGTCAACCCATGATATAGTTGATCTTGGTACAGCCGTTGGTATCCAGGCTGCGCAAAGTATTGGTGAACCGGGCACTCAGCTTACACTGCGCACATTTCATATTGGTGGTACGGCAACACGAATTATCGAGCAATCTGAAATGAAGACTAAACGCGCCGGTACTGTAAAATTTTCCGAAGACATTGAGATAGCGAATACAAAGGATCAAGCTGGTACCAGCGTAAGCCGCTGCATGGTTAGAAATGGTAAAATTTTTATCATTAATAAAAAAGATGAAATACTTACGCAGTATAATGTTCCCTACGGATCTAATGTATTGGTTAATCAAGATGAAAAAGTGCCAGTAGGCAAAGTGTTATTTCAATGGGATCCTTATACAGATGTAATCCTGGCTAGACAGAGCGGTATTATATCGCTCAAAGATTTTACTGAAGGTGACACCTATCAGGTTGAATCAGTCGAGAGCGGAAAAAAACAGATGGTTATTATTGAAGCTAAAAACCGTAGTCTAAGTCCCCGCGTTGAAATTATAGATACTAAAGGCGATATTCTTGCTGGTGGTACAATCTTGCCAGTAACTGCAACATTGGTTGTGGGCAAAGGTCAAAAGGTATCCCGCGGTCAAACACTTGTCAAGATTCCACGCGACATAGGTAAAACTCGTGATATTACAGGCGGTTTACCAAGGGTTGCGGAATTATTTGAGGCACGGAATCCAAAAAATCCTTCTGTAGTGAGCGAAATCGATGGTCGCGTAAAGTTTGGTGATACAAAAAGGGGTGTTAGAACCATGATTGTTGAAGCCGATGATGGTGAGTCTAAAAAGTATAGAATACCTTACGGAAAACATGTAATTGTCCATGAACACGATCGTATTCTAGCAGGCACGCAGCTTTGCGAAGGTTCAACTTCTCCTATGGATATACTAAAGATTCTAGGAGCTGGAAAAGCGCGCGAATATTTAGTGAACGAGATCCAAGAGGTATATAGGCTTCAAGGGGTAAAAATTAATGACAAACACCTTGAAGTCATAGTACGGCAGATGATGCAGAAGATTAGCGTTGTTGAACCCGGAGATACGGATTATCTACCACAAGATCGTATAAATCGAAGTGAATTTTTTGAGAATAATAATAATATATTATCAATGGTAAAAATTACGGATCCCGGTGACTCGGAGTTTGAAAAAGATATGTTGGTAGATAAGAAAGAATTTAATGAGTTGAATAAGGAATTGAAAGAAAGCGGAAAGAATCCAGCTAAATATAGTAAAACTAAGCCTGCGACTTTTGAGCCGCTTTTAATGGGTATCACCCGTGCATCTCTAAATACTGAGAGTTTCATTTCTGCAGCTTCCTTTCAAGAAACAACCCGAGTATTAACTAATGCGGCAACGGCTGGCCAGACCGATTATCTGCGTGGACTCAAAGAAAATGTTGCCGTAGGCCGGTTAATTCCTGCAGGGACTGGTCTACACGCCTATAGAGATATAGTTGTTGGCAACACCAGGGAAGAGCAGGATGATTCTGAATTGATCCAAAAAGCTGTAAGCTGACTGCTTTGCGATTTTGAATAATATAAATTGTTGTGTACGAAAAATAATGATAATTTTCTTGGCTTTTGAGTAAGTGTTATGCCGACGATAAACCAATTAGTTCGTAAGGGCCGGAAGCGGATAACCAAAAAGACCGCTACACCAGCCTTGAAGGGAAACCCCCAGAAAAGGGGTGTATGCACTCGTGTGTACACAACGACACCTAAAAAGCCAAACTCGGCTTTACGTAAAGTTACGCGTGTGCGATTGACAAATGGTATGGAAGTCACTGCTTATATCCCAGGAGAAGGTCATAACCTTCAGGAACATTCAATTGTACTAATAGAAGGTGGTCGTGTAAAAGATTTACCAGGTGTAAGGTATCACATCGTTCGGGGAACGCTGGACACATCAGGCGTTTCTGATAGGACAACTAGTCGTTCACGTTATGGTACGAAAAAACCAAAATAATAGATAGTTATGAGAAGACGGCGACCAGAGCGTAGGGAAATTTTACCGGACCCGGTTTATAAAGACCTCTTAATTTCGAAGTTCATTAATTTCTTAATGAAAGGTGGCAAAAAGGGTGTGGCTGAACGCATTTTTTATAATGCGTTAGACAAAATCAAACAAAAGACAAAGTCTGATGGTGTGAAGATTTTTGAAAAAGCTATAGAAAATACATCCCCAATGGTAGAAGTAAAATCGCGAAGAATTGGTGGTGCAACCTACCAGGTACCTATCGAAGTACCAAATAGTCGCAAATTCTTTCTTGCATCCCACTGGATAATTAATTCTGCCAGTGGACGTGGCGGTAAACCGATGGCTGAAAGACTTGCCACGGAATTAATTGCTGCGGCGAATAACGAAGGTGGTGCAATTAAGAAAAAAGAAGATACTCACAGAATGGCAGAAGCAAACAAAGCATTTGCTCATTTTCGGCGTTAAAGAAGTATAAAAAAGTGACTAATAATTCTCTAGATACTGTAAGGAACATAGGTATAATGGCGCATATTGATGCCGGTAAAACCACACTTACAGAAAGAATACTGTTTTATACTGGTCGCACGCATAGGATTGGCGAGGTTCATGACGGTGGTGCTACCATGGATTGGATGGAGCAAGAGAAGGAACGCGGTATTACTATCACCTCCGCAGCGACAACCGCTATTTGGAATGATCATCGAATTAATATAATTGACACCCCAGGCCACGTTGACTTTACAGTCGAAGTGGAGCGGTCACTGCGTGTATTAGATGGATCTGTGGCAGTTTTTTGTGCAGTAGGAGGTGTTGAGCCGCAAAGTGAGACTGTATGGCGACAAGCTGACAAATATAATGTACCGATAATGGCATTTGTTAATAAGATGGATCGGGTTGGTGGTGATTATTTTCATGTATTGGAAATGATGAAGGAAAGATTGGGTGCAAATCCTTTGCCAATAGTAATACCTATAGGGTCGGGTGAACTATTTACGGGGATTATAGACTTACTAGAAATGAAAGCCATATTATATAATGAATCTACTTTAGGTGCGCGATTTGAATATTCGGATATTCCTCATGACAAGACAGAAGAGGCGAATGAATGGCGGCATCATTTAATTGAAGAAACTGCCGCTTATGATGAACATTTATTAGAAAAATACCTAAATGAAGAAGATATATCCGTTATTGAAATTAAAAAGGCAATAAGAAAAGGATGTCTTGATAATACTTTTGTTCCTACTCTTTGTGGATCTGCGTTTAAGAATAAGGGTGTGCAACGACTTCTTGATGCAGTCGTAGATTTTTTACCTTCTCCAATCGATATTGGTGAAGTAAAGGGTTATGACCCAAAAGATACCGATATTGAAATACGCCGGACACCAGATGATAAATCCCCTTTTAGTGCCCTTGCCTTCAAAATTATGACTGACCCATATGTGGGGCGATTAACATACATACGGGTTTATTCTGGAAGGCTGGAAAAGGGCTCATATGTCTATAATCCAAATTTAGACCGACGTGAAAGAGTTAGTAGAATTCTGCAAATGCATGCTAACAAGCGTGAAGAAAGAGATGTGGTAAGCGCCGGTGAAATTGTGGCGGTAGTTGGGCTTAAAAATACCAATACTGGGCATACGATTTGCGATGAAAATAATGGGATATTGCTTGAAGCTATGGATTTCCCTGAACCAGTTGTTGAAGTATCGGTAGAGCCGGTTAGTAAAGCAGAACAGGATAACCTGTCAAAAGCATTAGCTAAACTCAGCGAGGAAGATCCTACTTTTAAAATATCTACAAATCCAGATACAGGTCAGACAATTATCGCCGGTATGGGCGAGCTCCATTTAGATATACTTGTTGATAGGTTATTAAGGGAATTCAACGTTCAAGCCAATATCGGTAAACCGCAGGTTGCTTTCTGTGAAGCGATTACAAAAAGAGTTGAAAAAATCGATGTTAAATTTGCCCGTCAATCAGGCGGTAGAGGTCAGTACGGTCATGTGGTTATTAATGTTGAACCAAATGAGTTGGGTAAAGGATTTCACTTTGAGAATAAAATCGTTGGTGGTGTGATACCAAAAGAATACATACCTTCTGTTAAGCAAGGTATGGAAGAAGCAATAAAAAATGGGGTCTTGGCTGGCTATCCAATTGAAGATGTTCGTATAGAACTTGTTTTCGGGTCATATCATGATGTGGATTCTTCCGAAATAGCCTTTAAAATAGCTGGGTCCATGGCCATCCAGGAAGCTTGTCGAAAAGCAGATCCTGTTTTGATGGAACCGATGATGAAAGTAGAAGTAATAGTGCCCGAGGAGTACCTTGGAGATGTAATGGGTGATATTAATTCAAGGCGAGGAAAAGTTGAGAGTATGGGACAGCGTAAAGATGCCCATGTTTTAAATGCAGTTGTCCCGCTAAGTCGTATGTTTGGATATGTTACTGATTTACGATCATTAACTCAAGGACGTGCTGTTTTTCACATGGAGTTTTCAAACTACCAGAAAGTACCTGCAAAAATAGAGACTGAAATTATCGAGCGGATACATGGAAAAGCTTCTTAACTCGATTAGGGAGAAAGAATAAAATGTCAAAAGCGAAATTTGAGCGAACGAAGCCGCATGTAAACATTGGCACTATAGGCCATGTTG
>CAJXWT010000063.1 GCA_913062595.1 uncultured Fidelibacterota bacterium | reverse complement strand
GTGTTTGGTTAAGATTGACTACTTACCACATTAATATATAACTGACTAAAAATAGAAAGCCCCCGTCTAAAAACGAGGGCTTCCGTCAGAAGTAAATAGTGTCGGGGTGAGAGGATTTGAACCTCCGACCCCCTGCTCCCAAAGCAGGTGCGCTAACCGGACTGCGCCACACCCCGAAATATTCTTGTAAAAAGCGGGCAAAATTATAGGAATTCACCATGCAAACCAAATCATTCAATTTCCTGCCCCTTGAATTTACCAGTGCCGCTTATGGGATTTTCCCGGGCGATCATATTATCCGGTAACGCTACAGAATAATCAGTCCAGCCGTCACTCGTATCGTGGCGGGCATCGGCAACATAATAATCGGTAGAGACAAATTGGGCACCGCTGGATAGCGCCAGGTCGCGCGGGCCAGTATCACCCGTACGAGCTTCCTCCGTGTCCGCATCAGCTCGGGTACGGACGATATAACCCTGGGTTACATAATCGGCAATACTCTCCGCTGGTGTGTTCAACTTCAGAAAGGCTGCTTCCGGTGTTCCCGGATCGGAGGATGTAAATAACACCCTACCCTCCAGCGCAGGATGATCAGCAACATATTCGTCCCGAATGGCACCGCCGTTGTCCAAACCAAAAAAGACTTTTCCTCGTGATTCGCCAATAGTGGGCCATCCACCATCCAAGATCACTGCTTCCAATGATTCGTTGGTGCCGCGGACATCGTCCGGTGTGATCACCTTGTTCAGATCATTGCCAAAAACAGATCTGATATCGGCATCAATAGCATCCAACGCGTCTTGATCAAAGGGCAACGGCTTGGTGAAACCACTGAGCGAAGGATAGACATTGGCCAGCCCTTCTTCTTTTGCATCTACCAGAATAAATATGGGAATATGGTTGGGGTTAGCATCAGACCAGGTTTTTACAGCAGTTAACGCATCAATGAACGTTAAATAATGAGTTCGATAATCAATGTCTGGGAAATGCAGCACCTTCAATCCCGGCTCCATTAATTCCTCTATACCTGATGCCACCGGCAGTCCAATAAATAGATTGCCCCTTTGATAATAGAATAATCCGCCTTCCGGATCATAGTAGATATCAATCTCGATCTGGCGAATGCCGTGCTGACTGAACTGCACGTCAAAACTGGGGTGGCCATAATCCAGTTCAGTGGCCAACTCCGGATTGAGCCCGGTCATCAGATTGAACATGTCTTGTACTGGGTGTATGCGGTAGCTGTTATGACTGCCGATCACCTGGATCTGGTTTAATTTTAAATCGTTGCTATTCATACACTGTTCTTTCTTTTCATCACATCCAGTTAGCAAAAGTAACAAAAATGAATAATAGAATATTTTCTGGTGATTCACGACGGATAATTTACTATGACAAGGATAATAGAACAGGGAAAAGCAGCAATTTTACAGTCAGACTTGCTGGTGTTATTTTGTAAACTTGCCCCTGGTAAAATTATAGCGATCAGTAACTAATTGGATCTCAAACTCACAGGAAAAACAGCCCTTGTCACCGGTTCCACCGCCGGGATCGGATTTGGCATTGCCCGCCGGCTGTTGCAGGAAGGCGCCTGCGTCATTATCAACGGACGGACGGAAACGCGCATCAATAGCGCCCTGGACCAACTGCGCCAGGCTATCCCCGATTGTACGGTTCATGGCTGCGCTGCTGACTTTGCTGATGCAGCCGCTGTACAGCATTTGCTCGATGACCATGATTCCATTGACATATTGATCAATAATGTAGGTATTTTTGCGCCAAAACCGTTTGCAGAGATAACAGATGAAGAGTGGCTGCATTTTTTCGAGGTCAATGTTCTTAGCGGTGTCCGTCTCTCCCGCCATTACCTGCCGCAGATGCTGAAACAGAACTGGGGCCGGATCATTTTTATTTCCAGCGAATCCGGCATACAGATACCGGCGGAAATGGTTCACTATGGTACTACAAAAACTGCCCAATTGGGTGTATCCCGGGGCTTGGCACAGCTGACTGCGGGAACCAATGTCACCGTAAATACGGTGATCCCCGGTTCCACTAGATCGGAAGGATCGGAGAAGTTCATTAGTGATCTGGCCCAGGAACGGGGATTATCTAATGAAGAGGTGGAGCGGGAATTCTTCGAGAAAGTTAGGCCTACCAGCCTGCTGGAACGCTTCGCCACTATTGATGAAGTCGCTACATTTGTAACTTATCTCGCCAGTCCGCTGGCCGCGGCCAACAATGGTGCTGCCCTGCGGGTCGATGGTGGTACTGTACCAACAATACTCTGATATCCTGCTGAATTCATGCCCACTGCTGATGCGATCATCTTTGACCTGGGCGGCGTGCTGATTGACTGGAACCCGGAATACCTGTACCGAAAAATATTCTCCAATGATGATAATCTGCGCTATTTCCTGGAAAATATATGTACCAGCGCCTGGAACCAGAAACAGGATGCCGGATATCCCTTAGCCAAGGCCACCGCTGAACTTGCCGCTAAATACCCGCAATACAATGCCGAGATCAAGGCCTATTACGGCCGCTGGCAAGAAATGTTCGGCGGCTGCGATGAGCAATGTGTAGCTATCCTGGAAAATCTGCATCAACAGCAAAACTGCCGGTTATTGGTCTTGACCAATTGGTCGGGTGAAACATTTCATACCGCCAAAAATATGTATCCTTTCCTGGATCTTTTCGAAGGTATTGTGGTCTCAGGGGATGAAAAGATCAAAAAACCAGACCCGCGTTTTTACCAGATCCTGATCGATCGCTATGGTATCCAGCCTGGTAGGTCAATTTTTGTTGATGATACTAAGATCAATGTAGAAGTAGCAGTAGATCTGGGCTTCCAGGCAATTCATTTTTTATCCGCGAACCAGCTGCATGAAGAACTGCGGAAATGGGGATTGATGTAGAACCAACGAAAAGTTTGGGTGAGCGATGGGAATTGAACCCACGGCCTCCTGGGCCACAACCAGGTGCTCTAACCAACTGAGCTACGCCCACCATACGGCCTTTGCTCTGTTGTGCAAAGGCGGGCAAAATTACCGGTCTTACTTATCACAGACAAGTTGTAAAGTCGCGCAAAGGACTCATTTCATATTTGCCCGTTCGTCGGTAATTTTTTCCATGCGTCTTGTGTCGCGCTATATCATAAAAGAACTCATACTGCCCTTTATATATTCCCTGATGGTTATCGTACTGATGCTTTTTATCAATTTTTTCCTCAGGGCGATCGATCGTTTTTTAGGGAAAGGCCTGAATATTTTTACCATACTTGAATATTTATTCCTAAACCTGGCTTGGATTATGGCCCTGGCAGTACCAATGGCGGTATTAATCGCCACACTCATGGCTTTCGGCAGATTATCAGAGGATAATGAGATCAACGCCATGCGCGCTTCGGGTATCAGCTTTACCTCGATCCTGAGGCCGGCCCTGTTATTTGGATTGTTCGTCTGCCTCAGCCTCACCTATTTCAATAACTATGTTTTACCGGAAATGAATTTTTACGCCCGCCTGCTCCAGGGCGATATCCACAAGAAACGGCCCGGACTCGATATTGAACCGGGTCACTTTATTAACAGCCTGCCCGATTACAGCATGATCATCCGTAAGGATAATGATGGCCTAATGGAGGATGTACGAATTTTCAGTAAGGGGAATAAGAAAATTCAAACCAGTATCTATTCAAAGACCGGTGAACTAGAGACCCTTGACGATGCTATCATCCTGATGCTCTACGATGGTGAGATCCATGAACTGGATCTGGATGATTACAGTAATTATCGGCGCATCAATTTTGAACGGCACAAGATTATCATACCCGCTGATGATCTGATGCTGGCCCGGCGGGATACATCAAACCGGTCAGACCGTGAAATGACCATACCCATGATGCTTGATAAACAGGCCAACTATAAGCAAAGGTCCGAGCGCGTTAAGCAGCGGGTAGGACGTTCATTCAAAAAGGTAATCGGCGATAGCCTGGTGCCGCTTTCGCTGGAGGCAGCGGAATTGGTCATGGAAGATTATCGTGTTGCGGTCTTGAATGATACGAGTCTTGTGCCGGCGGTACAGCGTCGCCAGGAAAGAAGGATAAAGAGTCTGAAACGACAAATGAATAATGAATATCGCCTCATTCAGAATTATCAGAAGAATCAGAATAAATACTGGGTTGAGATTCATAAGAAATTTTCATTACCAGTGGCCTGTATCCTTTTCGTACTTGTTGGCGCACCATTAGGTACACTAACCCGTAAAGGCGGCTTTATGATGGCCATCAGTATGGGCTTTGGTTTTTTCCTCGTCTACTACATTTTTCTTATCGGTGGTGAAGAAATGGCCGACCGCAACCGGGTATCACCGCTGACTGGTATGTGGACACCGAATGTCCTCCTGTTGGTCATTGGTATGTATTTAACACTTAATACCGTGCGGGAACGAGCCCCGCTCCAGTTTCGATGGCCCTGGCAAAAAACCACAGCTGAGGATACTAGCATTGAATCCAGTTGAACTGATCCAAATCAAAGAACAGGGCGATGCTATTCCCAGCGCCGACCTAAGACATTTTATACTGGACTATACCAGGGGTAACATCTCCAACGAAACCATGACCGGCCTATTAAAAGCCATTTATAATAATGGGATGATCCCGGAAGAGACATTTGCCCTTACGGAAAGTATGCTGGATTCTGGTGAAAGAATGGATTTTTCATTTCTGAATAATTATGTGGCCGACAAACATAGTACGGGTGGTGTTGGAGACAAGGTTTCTCTTATACTTGGCCCACTTATGGCTGCTGCAGGATTGGCCATCCCCATGATAAGTGGGCGCAGTTTGGGCCACACTGGCGGTACACTGGATAAGTTGGAAACAATTCCGGGTTATACAGTTGATATTTCTCTTGATGAATTCAAACGTAATGTCCACGATATAGGTATTTCCATGATTGGCCAGACCGCTGAGATCTGTCCTGCTGATAAAAAAATGTATGCCCTGCGTGACGTTACCGGCACGGTGGCTTCCATCCCGTTAATTTGCGGGTCGATCATGAGTAAAAAGATCGCCGAAGGCATTCAGGGATTGGTAATAGATGTGAAGATCGGAAATGGTGCTTTTATGGAAACACTCGGAGAAGGGCAGGAACTGGCAAGATTACTGCAGCAGATCGGGGAAAATTTTCATGTTTCAACTGATATCGTTTTCTCCAGTATGGATCAGCCTCTGGGTAGGTATGCGGGTCTGTGGTGCGAGGTAACAGAAGTGATAAACTGCCTGCAAAGCGAAGGTCCGGAGGACACCATGGCGGTTACCTTTGAATTAGGATCGCGGTTATTGATCCAAGCAAAAACAGCGTCCAACAAAAGTGCGGCCATGAACCTGCAGCGCGAATTGATCGAATCTGGTCGTGCATTGGATAAATTTCTTGAAATGGTAACGGCTCACGGCGGCAACCGCGCAGATATAGCGTCCTTTCAGACACTTCACTTGCCAGCGGAAGAAACTGTATTGTCCGCTCAACATTCAGGCGCGATTTCCGCCATGAATACAAAGTTGATCGGGCTAGCAAATTCCGAACTGGGGTGTGGCCGCAAGGAATTAGCTGATCTGCTGGACCCCACCGCCGGCATGGAATTTTATCACAAGATCGGTGACCAGGTTACAGAAGGAGAACCACTGATTCGGCTGTTCAATTCCAATTCTGAAAAATTACGGGCAGCGCTAACTATGTTAAGGGCATCTGTGGTAATCGATGAAGAGCATGTAGACCACCAACTTTTTCCGGTTGCAGATTATAAGAACTAGCGGCGGTGTATTTTACACAGTCGGGTAGGCTCGGTACCCTGAATGAACAACTCTTTCTCCAACGGACAAAGTGATGTGGGTTTTTCTTTTGAAACCTGACAAATAGAAAAGGGTTGCACTTTTTCAGGTTGTTGAAATTCTTCCTTTGAATAATACAATGAATCGTGAGCTATTTTCATGAAGCGTGCCCAAGCCGGTAAGGCCGCCCGGGTACCATCTGCACCCTTGCCAAGACTTACCTGAGGATCATCAATACCAAACCAAGTACCTGCTGCGATCTGAGCAGAAAATCCCACAAACCAAGCATCAGTCCAACCCTGGGTCGTCCCTGTCTTCCCAGCAGCGGGATGATAAAAATTATATTTCCAACGGACACTGCCTCCGGTGCCGCGATCAATGACTGTCTGCATTAGATTGGTCATCATAAAAGCTGTTTCCTCACTTAATATTTCTTCCTGCTTGGGGTAGTATTCGACCAGAATATTGCCATAACGATCTTCTATTTTTGTGATGCCATAAGGCTCAGAATAAACACCCCTGTTTGAAAACACTGCATAAGCCGCTACCATTTCGATGGGATAGACCTCAGAAGTCCCGAGCGCGATGGCATCTACTGCCCTTATATTGGTGGATATACCCATATTTTTTGCTGTGGACGCTACTTCCCGAGCTGGCACCACTTCCTGTACCATCCGCACTGATACAAGATTTAATGACCGCCGTAATCCTTCCCTGATTGTCGTCAGTCCGCCTGTACTTTCATCATAATTCCGCGGATTCCAGTTCTCCCAGCCGCCCTCAGGTTTTGGTACTTTAAGGACTACGGGTTGATTCAGTAGTTGCTTTGATACTGGGACACCATTATCGATAGCAGTAGTGTAGACAAATGGTTTGAAAACACTCCCCGGCTGGCGCTTGGCCTGGGTAGCGCGATTAAATTGATCCACATAATCGGGCCGCCCTCCCACCATAGCTAAAATAGCGCCAGTGTTCGGATCCAAGGCTACGAATGCACACTGAACAAGCAGTTTATCCCGCAATTCTTCGTAGAGCGGTAATTCACCCTCCATCATCATGCGCACAGTATCTTCATTGAAAATTCCAAGATAGGCCAGGTTTTCGAATTCCTCATTATCATTAAACAAACGTTTGTTCAACCGTTTTTGGTTATCAAGTATGGACTGCATTACTGCATCTTCAGCATACCGCTGTAAGCGGGAATCCAACGTCGTGAATATTTTAAGACCGTCACGATATATATTTACGCCGAGTCGTTCGTCCTCAATCTCAAGTACCCGGCGAATATATTCCGTGAAGTAGGGGGCCACTCCTTTAAATTGATCTTTTTGAATATTTTGCAGATCCGTTGAACGTGCTTCAACATAAACCGCATCGGTGATATATTTTTGATCGTGCATCAAACGCAATACCGTATTGCGACGTACAAACGCTTTATCAGGATATCGAATTGGTGAATACCTGGCTGGTGCAGGCAGCAGTCCCACAAGCAGGGCACATTCATCAATACTTAAATCCTCAGAATCCTTAGCGAAAAAACGTTTTGCAGCAGCCTGAACCCCATAGGTCCCATGCCCGAAATGAACACTGTTCAAATACATTTCCAGGACCTCATCTTTGGTATACGTTTTTTCGATCTGGATCGCAGTGATCATTTCCTTGATCTTACGAGTGACCGTTTTCTTGAAACCGATCGTATCGTAAAGGTTGCGGGCCAACTGCTGGGTGAGTGTGCTGAAACCCTGGCGGTAACTCAGGGCCAAAATGTTGGTGATGATCGCCCTGGCCACACTGCGCAATGAAATGCCCCAGTGGTTCCTGAAACGGCGATCCTCGGAGGCAATAACTGCATGCTGCAAATGCAGCGGTATGCCGTCCAGTTCAACAAACACACGTTTCTCAAGGAAGAGCTCGTGGATAATCTTGCCATCGGCTGAATAAATCCTGGTAACCAGATCCGGATCGAAATTTTCCAGTTGTTCAATAGATGGTAGATCCTGTGCCAGAACTACAATATAAATGATTACACCGATTGTACCAGTTAGAGCAATCCAGAAAGATCGTATAACAGAATGTGCCCAGAGCTCTTCATTTGACTGCTTGGCCATTGTAAAATTTACGTCTGTTTAGTAATTATGTTTCAAGTGCCCAGTGATAAAACTATGGTGAACACCGGTGGGCAATAAATTATTTTTCGATCTTGCGTGGTTGGATCATTTTTTCAGGCTGGACATGCTTATCGAACTCCTCCGCACTCATATAACCTAATTCCACGATCGCTTCACGCAGGGAAAGATTTTCTGTGTGTGCTTTCTTGGCCACTTTCGCAGCTTTATCATAACCAATATGCGGATTCAATGCTGTCACCAGCATGAGGGAATTGTATAGATTTTCATGGATGCGTTGCTCATTAGGCTCGATGCCCTCTACCGCATTCACCAAAAAGGAATCGCAGGCCTCGGCCAGTAAACGAATCGATTGTAATATATTGAAAGCAATAACCGGACGGTATACATTCAGTTCAAAGTTCCCGCTCGCGCCTGCAAATGCAATTGCTGTATCATTGCCCATAACCTGAGTACACACCATGGTCATAGCTTCACATTGGGTCGGATTTACTTTTCCAGGCATAATTGAAGAACCAGGCTCATTCGCCGGTAAAACAACTTCACCGATGCCGGAACGGGGACCGCTAGCCAGCCAGCGGATGTCATTGGCAATTTTGAATAAGGACACGGCAACAGTTTTCAGTGCACCGGATAATTCAACTATGCAGTCCTGGCCCCCCAGTGCTTCAAATTTATTTTCAGCTGTACGAAAGGGTAGATCCGTAAGTTTGGCTATTTCCGTTGCTGCTTTTTCACCAAACCCTGCAATGGAATTGATCCCCGTTCCAACGGCGGTGCCGCCCATGGCCATTTCATAGCAACTGTCCAATGCATTTTCAATCCGTTTACATCCATGTTTAACAGCCGTTACATATCCGGAAAACTCCTGCCCTAAACTGAGAGGTGTTGCATCCTGCAGATGCGTTCGGCCCAGTTTAATAATGTTGGAAAATGCTTCTGCTTTGGCATGCAGCCCATCCCGCAAGCGTTGCAGATTCGGCAGCAACTGATGAACCACAGATTCAATAGCAGCGATATTGATTGCTGTCGGAAAGGTGTCATTAGTGGACTGACCCATATTAACATGGTCATTGGGATGTACCGGATCATTGCTACCCAGTGTACCGCCAAGCATTTCAATGGCGCGATTGGCGATCACTTCATTAACATTCATATTGGTCTGCGTTCCTGATCCAGTCTGCCAGACCACCAGCGGGAAGTGCTCATCCAGTTTACCGGCGATTACTTCATCTGCAGCTGAAGAAATTGTTTTCGCAAGTTCGGAGTCTAGTAAACCTGCTGCGCTGTTTACTGCTGCAGCTACTTTTTTGATAATTCCGTAAGCACGGATGAATTCACGGGGGAAATGTTCTTTACCGATTTTGAAATTATTCAGAGATCGTTGTGTCTGCGCTCCATAATAACGATCATTTGGCACTTCGACAGGTCCCATGCTGTCGTTTTCAGTGCGATAATCCATAGCTAAAAACTAAGACATAAAAATTATTCTACCACCCAGTTATCCGCCCCATCTAACAACGTCTGAATATCGCCTGCACCCTTGTTTTTCTTGGCAAATTCTATTTGTTCAGCAAGCATAACTTCATAAATAGGTTCATCTACGGCGTAAAAAACACCAATTGGATCTGGGAACTCATCCTGATAAGTAAAGTGGCTTAATATCATAGCGATAGTCCAATCAGTTTCATCGTGCACCAAAAGATCATCGGTACTCCATTTGTCACCAATGTCAACTACCTTGGGCACATTTCCATCAAGGCGTATCCCCTTGTTCATTTCTGCGCCAAACACCAGCGGTTTATTGTTTTCCAGCCATAGAACTTTATCTGCTTTGGTTTCTTTTTCAGTCATCGGGGCAAATGCGCCATCATTGAAAATATTACAGTTTTGGTAGATTTCAATAAACGAGGTTCCAATATGGTTATGGGCCCGCAGGATCATGGTTCGAAAATGGGCTGTTTCTCGATCAATGGCTCGTGCTACGAAGCTTGCCTGCGCTCCCAACGCCAGTGCCAGTGGGTTAAAGGGCCGATCCAATGAACCCAGCGGCGTCGATTTGGTGATTTTACCCAGCTCTGATGTAGGTGAGTATTGGCCTTTGGTCAAACCATATATCCTGTTATTGAAAAGCATTACATTGATATCCAGATTTCGTCGTAAAAGATGAATGCTGTGATTACCGCCAATTGAAAGCGCATCTCCATCACCAGTGATGATCCATACCGATAGTTCAGGGTTAGCTAATTTTACCCCTGATGCAATAGCCGGTGCCCGACCATGAATCGTGTGGAACCCATAGGCGTTCATGTAATATGGAAAACGACTGGAGCAACCGATCCCGGATATAAAAACAAATTTTTCTTTATCAACGCCTAGATCTGGAAATGTCTTTTGTGTTTGGGACAGGATGGCGTAATCGCCGCATCCGGGACACCAGCGTACAGCCTGGTCCGATACAAAATCCCGGCGACCTAGTTTTGGTGTTTCAACTGTAGTTTCTGCCATAATCTTACCCTATTAGTTCTTGCGCTTTGGTTACAATATCTGCTGCTCTGAACGGCCGACCTCTTACAAGATTTAACCCTTGCGCATCTACAAGATATTCAGCTCGTACCACTTTGGAAAGCTGACCCATATTTAATTCCGGAATAAGGATATTCTTAAACCGGATCAAAATTTCACCTAAATCCTTTGGCAATGGATTCACCCAGCGTAAATGTACGAGACTCACCTTTTTACCCTCGTTCTGCAATCTTTCTATTGCCGATCTGCACGAACCATAGGTACCTCCCCAGCTGAGAATCAATAGATCGCCACTGGCCGCACCCAAAATATCTGTGGGCGGTATATCTTGTGTTATATTAGCCACTTTCTGGGCCCGTAATTCTGTCATGTGATGGTGATTCTCAGGGTCATAGGAAACATTTCCGGTCATATCCTCTTTTTCTAATCCGCCAATGCGGTGTTCCAGTCCAGGTGTCCCCGGGATGGCCCAGGGTCTGGCTAATGTCTTTTCATCGCGGGCATAGGGCATGAAAGGTACTCCATTTTCATTGGCAGAAAAATCAGGTTGAATATTGGGTAAATCATCAAAACTGGGTATGGACCAAGGCTCCGATCCATTGGCCAAATAGCCATCGGAGAGCATGAATACCGGAGTCCGGTATTTAATTGCAATCTGGCAGGCTTCAAACGCAGTGTAGAAACAATCACCCGGTGTTTGGGCAGCGATCACAGGTACAGGAGCCTCACCGTTGCGACCGAACAAAGCCTGAAAAAGATCAGCCTGTTCTGTCTTGGTTGGCAGACCGGTGCTTGGTCCACCACGCTGAACATTAATAATCACGAGGGGCAATTCTGCAATAACTGCCAAACCAATCGCTTCAGCCTTTAAGGCAATTCCAGGACCAGATGATGCCGTCACACCAATACTTCCTGCAAATGAAGCGCCGATGGCAGAAGTAATACCAGCGATTTCATCTTCTGCCTGAAAAGTTTTAACGCCGAAGTGACGAAATGAGGCCAGGGTATGCAGTATATCGCTGGCCGGCGTGATCGGATAACCACCGTAGAATAATGGAATATTTGCTTTAACTGATGCAGCCAGTAAACCAACACTTGTGGCATAATTTCCATTAATATTCCTGTATTTTCCAGCAGCCAACGGTGCCTTTTCAACAGCAAAACGCGTGGTAAATATTTCCACTGTCTCGCCATAATTATAGCCGGCATTCAGTGCTCTAATATTGGAATCGATCAATTCAGGACGTTTTTTAAATTTTATTCCCAGCCAATTAATGGTTGGTTCCAGTGGCCGGTTGTAGATCCAGTATAAAAGACCAAGGGCAAACATATTCTTGGTACGATCCACTGTTTTTGGTGATATATCCATATCCTCACAGGCCGTGGCCACCAAGCGACTCATTTCAATTGAATACACCTCATAACTCTCCAATGTGTCATCTTCCAGTGGATTACTCTCATAGCCTGCTAATTTCAGGTTTTTGGGACTGAATGCGCTCTCATTAGTGATAATTATGCCGCCCGATATCAAATCTGCTAAGTGGACTTTAAGTGCCGCAGGGTTCATGGCTACCAGTACATCTGGCTGGTCTCCCGGTGTATGAATTTCCTTGGAGCTGAATTGCAGCTGAAAGGCACTAACACCGGCCAGAGACCCAGCTGGCGCCCGGATCTCTGCGGGATAATCTGGCAACGTACTTAAATCATTACCTACGATTGCTGTAGTTTCTGTAAAGCGTGTACCCGTCAACTGCATGCCATCACCGGAGTCTCCGGCGAAACGGATCACAACCTTATCTACATTTTTTGTTTCTATGCTCAAGGATTTATACCAGGAATTTTTTTAAATATTGGATACTCTATGTACTAATAGAAGAGTGCCACCTCAAATGGTGAAACTAACAGTCTTTTAAAATACTCAACCACCACAAGATCAAAATTTAGCATCACTTTTTAATTCCTCACAATGAATTCACTGTTAAGAAAAATATTATGGACCAATAGTATATTAAAACGCTGGATAGTTGCACTTCAATCCTTTAGAACGTAATATATACCATTATGGTCACACAGCGAGATCCAAACGATCCCCGTCAATTATCTCTTTTTGGTGAATTGCCGCGATCATCAAATCCATCCATAGCTACTTTCCCGGAATTTGATCAAGCATTAAATAATCTTATCAAACTAAGTGATCTCGGTGCGTTCATTGAACTGAATATTCGGGGTTTTGAAAAGGGTTACACCCTGAATTTATCGGAAGCCATTATCCCCAAGGATTTCCTTAAGCTGCCGGATAACTATTCCCCGATAACGGTACAGTTATTCTCTCACGATCTGCGTAATGAGATCAAAAAACTAACCTATGAAATAAAAGCGTTTTTTATCCAGCGGAATTCATTTAAAACATCTTTTGGGTACTTCCTATTTAGGTCAGATTTCAGTAACTGGAAGCAATACCTTACAGCGAAAAAAGAACATATTAATGAATATCTGAATAAAGAATTCAGCGGTGGTGCCTACGGAAGATATTTTTTAATGCATTTTTCTCAAGGTTATGAATTTATTGAATCGGTTGCAGATATTACAGCCCCCTGGGAATATCGGAAAAAACTGCTGCTGAAAGATATCCAGGAATGTCGCAAGAAAATGCTGAATAATAACATGACGTTGGCAAATTTGAAACCAACTGAATTGGACTTTCCTTTCTCATTGATGGTTTTCAAAACGATGCATATACCCATGGTACTGCACCAATATCAGTCCCAGATCCAAATTCATTCCCGATTCAAGACTATCCATTTGGAATATCTTATCGACAGGGACATAAATACAATTGAAGACATTCGAAAATTAGCAGACAGCTTATAATTTTCTTTGTTTGTTTAACAAATACATTTACCCATGAAAACAAAAGAACAAATACGTCTAACTACGTTATCCCACGGCTCCGGTTGAGCATGTAAGATCGGTCCGGATGACCTAGCCCAGGTTCTGGGTGATCTTGTGGTTGAGAACGATGAACGTGTAGTTGTCGGTTTTGATAAGGCTGACGACGCCGCAGTGGTACGCCTTGATGGTGACCGATATATCTTACAGACAGTCGACTTTTTTACACCGATCGTAGATGATCCCTACATGTATGGGCAGATAGCAGCAGCTAATTCAATTTCAGATATTTATGCCATGGGCGGCACGCCACTATTTGCCTTAAATATTTTGGGTTTCCCAATCAATGATCTTCCAATAGAAATCCTTTCCAAAATATTGCAAGGCGGCGCTGATAAAGCAAAAGAAGCCGGGGTATCCATCATTGGCGGGCACAGCATTGATGACAAAGAACCAAAATATGGACTGGTTGTCACTGGTGAAGTATCACAAGATCAATTGGTAAAAAATTCTGGGGCCGAACCTGGGGATGCAATACTATTAACGAAACCTCTGGGGACAGGTATAATCACTACCGGTATCAAGAAAGAACAAGCTTCTGCCGAATCCATTTCTGCTGCTGTCGATTCAATGGCATTGCTGAACAAACTTGCCGGCAGCATGCTTAACGAGCACTCCGTTCATGCCGCAACAGATGTGACTGGTTTTGGTCTGCTGGGTCATGCTGCAGAATTATGCCGCAACAGTAATGTAGCAATGCAAATCAATTATAGTGACCTCAAGTTCTTACCCGGTACGAAACAATTAGCACAGCAAGATAACATACCTGGGGGGACCAAACGGAACCTCTCCTATGCCAGTCAATTCACCCATTTTGCAGAATCAATCACAGAATTGCACCAATTAATGATTGCTGATTCCCAAACTTCTGGTGGTTTGCTAATTGCGCTACCGCAAGAACGAGCAGATGAATTTCTCATTAATTATAATGACAAAGCATCTATTTCAGCTTTTCAGATCGGCAAAGTAACTGAAAAATCTGAGACCCTTATTACCGTATCATAATTACTTGTATAATATTTAGTAAATAATGTAATATACCCGAGGAAAGTTATCGGATATAAATAATGCTGAAATTAACAAGAAAAGTTGAATATTCGCTTATTGCACTGCGACATATGCAGGGTAAAGAG
>CAJXWT010000062.1 GCA_913062595.1 uncultured Fidelibacterota bacterium | reverse complement strand
TTTGCTAGTTGGTGCAACTATGACTCAGCGACCCGATTTAGTGAAAGTTGCTGTCCCAGCAGTAGGTGTCATGGATATGCTACGTTACCACCAGTTCACTGCTGGTGCAGGCTGGGCAGACGATTACGGCACAGCCGATGATTCCCCGGAAATGTTTAACTACCTGAAGAAATACTCTCCCTACCATGCTTTAAAAGATGGTATTACTTACCCCGCAACGTTGGTGACCACTGCTGATCATGATGATCGTGTAGTACCGGCCCATCCTTTCAAGTTTTCTGCTCGGTTGCAGGATCTCCATTCTGGTCCAAATCCGGTGCTGATTCGGATTGAAACCAAGGCCGGCCATGGCAGTGTTTCCACCACACAGCTGATCGCATTGGCCGCTGACCGCTTTGCTTTTATCTGGGAGAATATGGGCCTGGAACCATAGGGATGTAATTAATATTTTAAAACCAATAAGAATTAAGTTCCGTCCTGATTTTTCTTCGCCAGTGTCGAACTAGATTAAAGATAATAATACATAATACAAAAACCCCGCATTCTGTGGGGTTTTTTGTTTCTATAAGTCAAAAGCCAGGTCACCTTCTCCTTTGACAGATCTAGTAACCTGGCTCTTTTCCTGACCTCTTTCCGCTCTTGCGAACTTCAAGTTAACCTCCACTTTCGCTTCGGTCTTGCCAGGCTGTGAAAGTCCCAGATTTTGATACTATCTCATTCCGTTCTCATCTCACACTAGACGTTAATTGTATTCAATCCGCAAGTCAAGATTTTTTTTAAATATTTTGTTTTTCCTTACTACATTTTGCCGGTTCAGTTTAGAAATTTATCATCAAAAACCATGGTCAAATGTAGCACAATTGCCATTCTATTATTCTCGCTTAAGGTAATTCATGCCCAGAACACTATCTGTTTTGATATTGAAGCAAATCCCAATGCCAACTCAACCGCTTTCAGCGACTTTACTAAATACGTTCGCGTGTTGGACTGTTTCAGCGTATATGCGGAATCTTCCATTCCGGATGCAAAGGTGTTACACGCCGCCGCCGTGGCCGCAGAACTGCTGGATAACGATGAAGACGGGGAAGTGGATGATCCCGTATTGAAAGCAGAACTGGGTGCCAATGGCGCCCTTATTCCGATCTTTGCCTATGACGGTTCACCAGCCATGGATAATTTTTTTGACCATTACAATGGTGATGGTGCCGCTGCTGTATTATGGCAGAATGAGATTGATCCGATTAATCCTGGCTATTGGGGGGCCGATGCCACTGTGGAAGAGGTGGTCCACGTGATCAATGCAATCGGCCACACTAACATCTACCCGGATGCTTTTGCAGTGGAACCTAATTCATCCCTGCTCACCGCCGCCATGGATGTAGCGCGGGGTGGGCAGTTCATACAGCACCCCGGCAATTATCCGCCGGAAGCATGGTATCACTACGATGACTATACCTGTGAGTACGAATGTATGGCCATTGAATATCTTTACTGGTGTATTGTAACCAACATGGGTATTCTCGCCGACGTGGCCACCTGTGCTGGTATCGCAAATGAATGGGAACCCTGCACACCGGCGCTTTTTGAACAGTCGGACACCCTAATGTATGCGCTGATCACGGATGATGCCTATCTACTGCCTCAATTAGCCCCAGACGGGAATTATTGTCCGACCAGTATAAATATTTCCAATGGGATGAATCCCTATAAATTTCAACTCGCCGCCGCTTATCCCAATCCCTTCAATCCTACGACTTTTATTAGCTATGAGGTTCCAGTTGGAATGCAGTTCACAATAGGAATATTTGATATAACAGGAAAATTGGTCAAAACACTTATTTCCGGAAAGCAGTCAGTGGGTCAAGGAATTGTACGGTGGGATGGTCAAAATGATGACCAGATTATTCTACCTTCGGGTGTATATTTTTATCGATTGTCTTCTGCCGATTTCACCGTAACTAGAAAAATTGTCCTCCTGAAATAACTATAGCGGAACAGACTTCAGCAACCATAGTCAAATTCTAGCCGATTCACATATCTTTCAACTATGAAACAGTTTTTGATGATCATTTGCGGTATGTATTTGTTTCTTTACACCCTGGGATTCATCATACATCAGAAAACGACCCATCCCGTCTTAAAACATTTATCTAAACCGGTCACCATTGCCCATCAGGGTGGCAATAAGGTATACCCGGATGAATCATTGCTGGCTTTTACCAATGCAATAAATATGGGTATTCAAGTGATAGAATTGGATGTCCACCGTACCAAAGATGGTATCATTGTGATTAACCATGATCAGACTATCGACCGTCTTACAGATAGCAGCGGCTTGATTCGGGAAATGTCTTGGTCAGGATTGCAGCAGGTGGATGGTGCCTATAACTGGTCACCGGATGGTTTGACTTACCCCTATCGTGGTAAAGGGGTCAAGATCCTGTCCTTGACGGCTATTATGGATGCCTTTCCCCAGCAGGTGTACGATATTGAGATCAAACAGCATGATCCGCCCCTGGAAAGTGATCTCTGCGACCTGCTGCGGCAATATGGTGTTGCTGCTGATCAGGTGATCGTGGCCTCCTTCAGCGATGAGACGCTCACTCGCTTCCAGAATGTTTGTCCGGAAGTGGCCACGTCCCTGCCTGTAAACCAGGGCACTATTCTATACATATTGAGCAGGATTGGTCTCGAGCGGCTGCTTCCATTGGATGCGGTAGTGGCACAATTACCTCGTTCATTTTCTACAAAACTAGGGCAATTGGAACTGGATCGACGTTATATCAATGCTTTTGCCAAAGGGGATCGACAGGTCTGGGTCTGGACAGTGAATGATTCTATTGAAATGAGGCGGATGGTGAACATGGGTGTCCATGGTATTATCACCGATCGCCCGGGTATTTTAATGGATTTTGTCCAGTAAAAACTCGCGGCTGATCCACTGACTAATCCAGCAGAAAGCCGTGATAAAGGCCCATGTAATAGGGTAGAAGGAACACAGTTCCGCTTGATAGAACCCGGCCATCTGCGCCAGTGTCCAATCGCCAGGGATCTCGATTCCAGTGATTGAAATGTGATTCATCCACCTGGATGACCTTGCCGTTTTTACGATAACCGCTGGTGCTCATATCATTATCATCAAATGTCCTCGTAACGGGGTGGAACCTGGTAATGTCGATCCGGTGACTGTTGGTATGCCGCCAGTTGAAGCGATCCAGGGGGAAACGGATCAACGTTTCAACGGATTCATCTAGCCATTCGCCATGGGGTTCTAGCTCATAGACTCCCCACGGATCTTCAAAACTGAGGCCCTGACAGGCGGCCATGAAGGCAAAGTTGAAAAATGGATTTAATTCAGGCGCTTCCTGCTGCCAGGCCAACCAGAATGAAAACGCATACCGGGAACGCAGTTCTGGATCCTTTTCGTAATTCACCAGGTTATAGTAACACATGAAAGCCATTTCATCATCGGACTGGTTTCCTGTACCAAAACCGCGCTGAAACTTCATATCGATCATATTCTGTGCGTAACCATGTTGATCCACGAGTGTACTTGCTATGTCCTGGTATTTGTCATCGCCGGTGATATGGGCCGTTGTGATCAAGTAGGATAGAATACTCAATGAATTCAGTCCCCGTTCCACAAACCAGTTTTTATCAAAATTCATTTCCTTGGGACTGTACCGGGCCCAGCGAGTGGGCCGGCCATCGTGATCCATCAGTTGAAAATCATGATCAATAATATGATCCGTCAAGCGCCGTACATGTTCCCGCACCCGTTCCTTTTCTGACTCCGTATCCGCGACCAGATCATAATACAATGCATACAGGAAATAATGACCATCCAGTTCATCTGAACTGGTATCCGTTTTATAATACCATTTGCCATCTGCACTTTTAGGCCAGCGTGGTTCATAGATCTTCCACATTGCATCATCTGTTTCTTTTTTATGCAGGTCCCGTTTAATCCGGCCAATATTTGGGTCGGGACCGCTGGTAGGCAAGACCGTGCGAGCCACAAAACCTTGCGGTGGTGAATGCTGGTTTCCCTGGGTAACATCCCCCAGGAATTTCAACGCGTCAAATGCCTTCTTAGCCCGTCTTTTTGCTTGGAGATCACCGTTGGCCGCGTAGGCAAAACACTCACCCGCACCATACATGCTGGTCCAGAGACCATCATTATCGCTATCATGCTGTTTCCAGTTGCGTTTTGTACCCGGTTCTTCCATATGTACTTCCAGAACAAATTCATAGGGTGTTCGGCGATGATAACGATCAATCTCATCTTCATACCATTGCGCCTTTTCTGCCAGGGATAGAGGGCGGTGCTGGATGATACCTACACCATTGGCGGTAGCAAACCAAGCGTCACCATTTGGCGTAACCGTAATACTGCGTACATGATCGTCCGGCAGCCAACGTTTCCCCTGACGGTATTCCCAATTTTCGCCGTCAAAGTGCACGGCGCCTTTTCGTGTCCCAAACCACATATCACCAGCGTTGCCTGGTGCCATCATAGTAAAATCATTGTAGGGCAGTCCATCATGACCAGTAAACAAATGCCAGCCCTCATCATAATAGCCTACACCCTGTGTACTGGCAAACCACAGCCGTCCAAACGCATCTACAGTCACACCGCGGGAATCATGCAGCCCCCAGCTGTGCTGTCCATTACGGGGCAGTACCGGGGACCAGCCTTCCTTCAGGGATGAAAAGGATAACAGGGCGGAGTCGGTGGCGACGTACGTTTTGCCCGCACCAGTGACAGTGATTTGTCGAATTTCCGTTGCGGGAATATGCAGCGCCACAGGACGAGTATTGGAGGTAAATCTTGATCCTTTGGATGATCTTTTATAAATATTCCCATATCTTCTTTCCAGCAGTAGGATATCATCTGTGGTACCCAGCATAATATTATTGCGAAAACTGAGATCATTTCCTGAAACGGGCACCTTGACCCGCCTTGGCAGAGTAATAGTCTGATCCAGCCAGCCCTTGTTGAGCAGATAGATATTGCCCCCGGCCACGATCTGATCCTTTTCAGTGCCGCCAAAGACAGCCAGTTCTTTACCTTTAGCGGCAAGCATCCACACATCCACATGATCCATTTGTTCTACTACGGACCATTCATCGTCAATGAACATCACCAGTCCTTTGGCTGTAGCCGCAAATACTGTACCATCATCGGTGGCAGCAATATCACGGATATCATTACTGGGTAAGCCATTATCCACACGATAAAATGTGCACTGTTCCTGCTGAAAAATACCGACTGAAACATACGTTGGACTGTTGGCCAGCAGCATACCTGCGAATAATAAGTAAACTACTATTATGGATCTCTTGAATGACTTCATTGGGATATAATCCATATTGAATTTAAATGTTTGCCAATTAAATGGCAGGCATATAGATATCGTTTCAGGATTCAAACCGATGATGGTAATTTATTCTACAACACTGCTAATGATTGACCCAATAATAATAACCGCAACTATTTATTAATATGATTCAAGCCCTGTTGCTGGACCCGTCATTTTTGCCTGTTACCATTGTATTTGCTGTGCTGATATTATTTTCCTTTTGGAAAAATTTGGCACGGTACGTTCCCCATTTAGCCGTTGTTTATCTTGCTTTTTTACTATTTACCGCGACTTCGTATCGGGACACACCAGCAGTTCCCCAGGAAGAACAGAAAAATATTGTCGATGATTCCATGGAATCACAAGCAATGGCCCAGCCAATGGCAGTAAAAGATGATAACGCTGTTCAAAGCGCAGAGGAAAATTCCCAAGCTTCTTCTGGACTGGAAGTAAAACAATATGTACCGCCCCAGCAGCCGCAGGATGACAAACCAAAGGCTATATCTGTTCAGCGCCTGGTGGTTTGCGAAAATATTGACCTCAAGCAGCGCAAACCAGTGCGCATTAGAGACGTATTTATTGATACAACATCCCGGATATACTGCTTTGCCGGTTTGCGAAACCCGGAACGATCCGAAGATATAATCCACGTCTGGAAATTTAAGGGAGAGCCTTACGCTAAAGTTCATATGAATGTAAGTGTATCCAATTATTTTCGCTGCTGGTCCTATATCACTCCCCGCGAGGATGCTGTAGGCCAGTGGAGCATTGCTGTTATAGACGATGAAAGCAACGTGTTGAAAGAAGCTGACTTCACTATTGTACCGTTCAATGAACCATGAACTGCGCTAATGCCTTGAGAAAATTTTTGTTCCTTATTCTTATTATGGTCATCTTTTTATCATCATGTACGCGCAATGGAGAGTCTTTTTCAAAAATTACCATGCGCTGGCGACCTGTTGAACATACCACTCCTGAATTACCAACAGGTATCAAGATTATGGTGGGGAGAAATGATGAATTACCGATCAATGCCTGGGCGGCAATAATCGACCCGGCGGATCCTGACGTTGATTTGGATATTATTGTATCAGAAGACCTGGACCGTCGGGAAACGTTGACTCAATTTTCTGAGAACAATAAAGCCAGAGTGGTGGTTAATGGCGGTTATTTTTTAATGGACAAAAACCCCACAGAACACGTTGGTCTGCTTTATGTAAACAAACATACCGTTGCACCGGCCACAAAGTCCGTACTGCGCAACAACAAGCGTTATTACACCGCCCGCGGCGCCTTGGGCTTTCTGGATGATGGTGGTATTGATATTGCTTGGGTAACCAGCCGCAATGACTCATTATTTAACTTTTCTGAACCATTGGAAAACCATCCCGAAAAGCCAATGGATTCTTTTGATTTTTCAACAGCAGAGACCTGGGAAGTAGATGATGCCCTCCATGCTGGACCGGTGTTGATGCACGAGGGTAGGATCAGGGTTACATCTGATGAAGAAGTGTTTTTTGGTTCCACAATTCCAGACATACATCCTAGGACGGCCGCAGGATACCGCAATAGCGGAGAACTGGTTTTACTGGTTGTGGATGGACGGCAGATAGACAGCCGCGGTGTTGATCTACAGGAATTGGCCATACTGATGCGGGATCTAGGTTGTGTGGAAGCGATCAACCTGGACGGCGGTGGTTCCAGTGCTATGGTGGTGGATGGTAAACTATTGAACCGACCTGCGGGGACCACCAGCCAACGTGAGGTTATGTCCGCTATCGCTGTATCAGTAAATTATTAAGGAGGGATGACATACATGAGTGAAGCACATCGCATTGCCATGCTGGGCACAGGATTTATTGCTGATTTTTATACCGGCACACTCCACAGCCAACGTACGATGGACCGGGTACATACAGTGTATTCACGTACCGCAGAAAGTGGACAGGAATTTCAGGATAAATGGGCTGTACCCAGCCATTCGACTGATTTGAAAGAAGCAGTACAAAATGATGATATTGATACGGTTATTATCGGACTACCAAACCATCGACATGAGGAAGCGGTTCTTGCTGCAGCGGACGCGGGTAAGGCTATTCTATGCACGAAACCACTAGGCCGGACTGCCCAGGAAGCGTTGGTGATGCTTGAAGCGGTGGAAAAAGCAGGCGTATTCAATGGGTATCTGGAGGATCTTGTATATCCGCCAAAGACACTGAAAGCTATCCAATCTGCTGTTGATGGGGCGATTGGCAAGGTAATGTGGGTTCGTTCTCGAGAGACCCACCCTGGACCCCATAGCGACTGGTTCTGGGACAATGAACTGGCTGGTGGCGGCGCGATCATCGATATGGGCTGCCATTGTGTCGAGATCATCCGCAATTTCATCGGGAAAGGTATCCGTCCCGTGGAAGCCATGTGCTGGGCAGACACATTAGTACATCCTATTGAGGGGGAAGACCATGGCATTGGCCTGATCCGCTTTGAGAATGGCGCCATAGGGCAATTTGAAGTCAGCTGGGCGTTTCGTGGCGGGATGGATCTTCGCGATGAGGTCTCTGGCTCAGAAGGGACGATCTGGCTGAATCACTGGCTGCGCACTGGGTATGAGATGTTTACTACTAGAGGACAGGGTGGTTACGTAGCTGAAAAAGCGGAAGGGGACAGTGGTTGGATCTTTCCCGTTGGCGATGAGGCCGCGGAACTGGGCTACACCGAGATGTTCAAGGATATGTTCAATTGCATGGACAGTAAGCAAACACCCATGGAAACATTCTATGATGGTTATGTGGTTAATGCCATGATTGACACCTGTTATCTTTCCACCAAAAGTAAACAATGGGAACCGGTACAACTGGATGTCTGGCAGGGTGATGAACAGGTACCGCATATTCGTACCATGCAGGAAATAGACGGTATGATCCTGATCAAGAAAGAAGTAATGCCTGACGGGAAAACAAAACAGATCTTGAAAGATCCGGAGTCAGGAACCATTTCTGAAAAGATCGTATAAACTATTTACCTTGAACCAATGAATTACCTGCGCAGACTATACGACTGGATCCTGCATTGGGCCGAAACCAAGTATGGTGTACCGGCCCTGTTCTTACTGGCGTTGGCCGAATCATCTTTTTTCCCCATTCCGCCTGATGTGCTTTTGATACCCCTGGCCTTAGGTGCCCGTTCAAAAGCGATCCGTTTTGCCCTGGTTTGCAGTGTGGCCAGTATCGTAGGGGGAATGGCTGGGTATGGTATTGGGTATTTTGCTTGGTGGAGTGGGGCCGAGGCATACTCAGCAGTTGCCATGTTCTTTTTTAATCATATCCCAGGTTTTTCTGAGCAGGTGTTCCTCAATATCCAGGAAAAATATGAGATCTATAATTTCCTGATCGTTTTCACAGCCGGTTTTACGCCCATACCCTTCAAGATTATTACCATTTCCGCTGGTGCATTTAGCATCAATTTCCCCATGTTTCTGCTGGCTTCAATGGTAAGCCGCTCGGCTCGTTTCTTCCTGGTGGCTCTGTTGATTCGCCAATTTGGTGAACCGATCACCGCCTTTATTGATAAGTATTTCAATATTTTATCGATCATATTCACCATTTTGCTGATCGGCGGATTTCTGGTGCTGAAAGCACTGATTTAGCTATTTCAGTTTGAATACCAAATAAAGTAGATTGCTCACCGTTACATGGTTCCAGGATTAATTATTTCGGGGTGTAGCGCAGCCCGGTTAGCGCGCGTCGTTCGGGACGACGAGGTCGAAGGTTCAAATCCTTTCACCCCGACAGAACAGCCATGAGCAGGAAATACGATCATTTAGCCATAGAGCCGAAGTGGCAACAGTACTGGGATGAAAATAAGACCTTTAAGGTCGAGCTGGATCCTAAAAAGCCCAAGTATTATATCCTGGATATGTTTCCCTATCCATCGGGAGATGGACTTCACGTAGGACACCCTCTGGGCTATACAGCCACGGACATCCTGGCCCGGTATAAACGGATGCAGGGATTCAATGTACTCCATCCCATGGGCTGGGATGCATTTGGACTGCCGGCAGAGCAATATGCCGTCGAAACTGGTACGCATCCGACAGATACAACCAAAAAGAACGTCAAACGGTTCAAATCTCAAATCAAGAGCCTGGGTTTTTCCTACGACTGGGATCGGGAGATCAACACCACCGACCCCAAATATTACAAGTGGACGCAGTGGATCTTCCTGCAACTCTATAAACGCGGTCTGGCCTATCAGGGTGAAGTACCAGTGAACTGGTGTCCGGAACTGGGCACTGTACTGGCCAATGAAGAAGTTATTGATGGAAAATCGGAGCGGGGAGGACATCCGGTTATCCGCAAACCCATGCTCCAGTGGGTGTTTCGCATTACCGAATACGCAGAATCACTCCTAGCCGGTCTGGACGATGTCGATTGGCCGGAAAGCGTCAAGAACCTGCAGCGCAACTGGATCGGTCGCTCGGATGGTGCCAATGTAGATTTTAAAATACCGTCTATAAACAAAACAATACGTGTATTTACAACAAGACCAGATACGCTTTTTGGAGCAACATACATGGTGTTGGCTCCGGAGCATCCGCTGGTGAAAAAACTGACCGATGATAAAGTACAAGAAACCATTGCTAACTATGTTAAATCTGCGGCAGGCAAGTCCGATCTTGACCGCGGAGAACTGAATAAAAATAAAACCGGTGTTTTTATTGGTGCCCACGCAATGAACCCGCTGAATAACGAGGAAATCCCGATCTGGATCTCAGATTATGTGCTCATGTCCTATGGTACCGGAGCAATTATGGCCGTACCGGGCCACGACCAGCGTGATTTCGAATTTGCCCAGAAATTTGATCTGCCCATTGTGCAGGTTGTTGCCGGCAGTGATATTAGTTCGGCTGCATTTACTGATACAGAAACAGGAACCATGATGAATTCCGCTACGCCCGATGGTTCTTTTTCTATCAATGATCTACCTGTCAAAGAGGCTATCGAAAAGACCATTGTATATCTGGAAAAAATAGATAGAGGTGAAAGGGCAGTGGAGTATAAACTGCGGGACTGGTTGTTTTCCCGGCAGCGCTATTGGGGTGAACCGTTCCCCATTATCCATGTCGACGGCGAACATAAAGCTATTCCTGAGGACGAATTACCCTTATTGTTACCGAAAATTGAGCAATATGTGCCCACCGGTACTCACGAATCCCCCTTGTCCGCTATTGGAGAGTGGGTAAATACCACAGATCCCGAAACCGGTTCGCCGGCGCGACGGGAGACGAATACAATGCCACAATGGGCTGGATCCTGCTGGTATTATCTGCGTTTTCTTGACCCGAACAACGAGGATCGGCCCTGGGATGCAGATGTGGAAAAATACTGGATGCCCGTGGATCTGTATGTTGGCGGGGTAGAGCACGCTGTTCTGCATTTGCTTTATTCCCGATTCTGGCATCATGTATTGCATGATCTGGGTCTTGTATCCACGAGAGAACCGTACAAAAAACTCTTTAATCAAGGAATGATTCAGGGCAAAGATGGACAGAAAATGAGTAAATCCCGGGGCAATGTCATCAATCCTGACGATGTTATTGAAGAATATGGTGCTGATTCTATGCGTTTATATGAAATGTTTATGGGACCGCTGGATAAGTCTAAACCCTGGTCGACAAAGGGATTACAGGGTTGTGCCCGGTTTGCCGAAAGGATCTGGCGAATATTTAATGATACTGACAAACACAGCGAGCAGCCAGATTCTGATGAAACTATAAGATTATTGCACCAAACTATCGCCAAGGTCACCAATGATCTGGATAATATGCGTTTTAATACAGCAATTTCCCAAATGATGATATTTTCCAATCATTTACAAGGCTTAGCAAGTATCAACAAGGAAACGCTTAAAACATTTATTTTGCTCTTGAATCCGTTTATACCGCATATGACTGAGGAATTAAATGAACAAATGAATGCATTTGAATCATTATCCTATTCAAAATGGCCAGTTTTCAACTCGGAACTGGCTAAAGAAAACTTGATTACTATAGCAATTCAGGTAAATGGCAAGTTACGGGGCGATTTACAATTACCGGCAGAAACGGATGATAAAACACTCAAAACTGAGGCTGCGAAGGTTGACGGGGTAAAAAAACACCTAAAGGGTAAAGATATAGTAAAAAAGGTAATCGTACCAGGAAGGCTAGTGAACTTCGTCGTTAAATGATTTATATGTAAATATACAATTATACATAATATATATTATACGACATTTATATGTGAGAAGGAAACTTGTCCTTAAATTCTTGTAACTGCCCCTTTTGCCCCAGGATCATGACAGTATGTTCTGCGCTAAGCTGTAATTCTGGATCCGGATTAATTTCGTAACTGCCATCCCCGTTAACTAACCCCACGATTATCAGGTTAAATTCTTCCCGAATTTTTGAATCCTTGATCTTCACCCCATGAAATGAATTCAAATTAGCCAGATTTACTTCATCAATCGCCAAATCAACAATATCCTGACTAAGGCTTAAGGATACGGTATCTTCCAATTCAGGAGAAATCAGCAGTTCAGCCATGCGATGACCTCCAGCTGTATAAGGATTGACGACTTTATCTGCCCCAGCCTGCTTTAGTTTTGGTTTATTATTTATCTGACTGCAGCGACTCACCAGAAAAGCATCATGGTTCAAGGATCTAGCGGTTAGGGTAACGAACAGATTATCTGGATCGTTGTTCAAGCATACTACAATACCGGCCGCCTCGTGGATACCTGCTTCTTCCAGTGTTTTTTCAATTGTAGCGTCGCCTAGAATGGACTGGTAACCAAGTGCAGATATTTTATCTACCTTATCCTGATCTAATTCCACTACTACAAAAGGATAACCCTTATCATGTAATTCTTTGGCGATTACCGCACCCATACGACCGTAGCCACATATGATATAGTGATTTTTCATCTTTCTAATCTTTCTTTTCTTTTGATTTTCTTTATAAACTCTAAATTCTACAAGTTCAGCGCCAATTTCTGATAACATATACAGGAAGCCACTAACGCCAAAAACGATAACGAAACTGGTCCATAATCGACCTAAATCACTGAGGGGATGTACTTCACCAAATCCGACAGTTGTCATAGTGAAAAGAGTCATATAAAAACTGTCAATTAATGACCATTCATCGCCCCCAATAACGTAAAACCCTAGGGTTCCAACTGAAATAAGGATAGTGAAGTAGGTCAAGAATTTTGATGATTTACGGCTAAACACCCCTATCCCCTATTGTTTGCGTACTGCTGCAGTCATCCAGTCGAGGTATGTTTCAGAACCGTTCGTTATTGGCAAGGTGATCAATTCAGGTGTGTCGTAGGAATGCACTGCCTGCACCTCTCGGTAAACTTCGGCTTCCAGATCCTTGGTAGTCTTGATAAGCAATAAAACCTCCGTTTCGGATTGAATTTTCCCTTCCCACCGGTATACAGAAGAAATTTTGGGAATGATATTGACGCAGGCTGCAAGCTGCTTTTCCACCAGTGTATTGGCTATTGACCGTCCCTCTTCTGCCGCTGACGCGGTTGTCAGTATAATCGCGAAATCCACAATAAAAAATAATTCAATATCGTTTTACAATTACCTCCGGGTAAAGCTTTTCATAGGTTTCCACTACCAGGGCCGGACCATTTTTTAAATAATGATCAAAAAATTCTCTAATAACTGAATTGGTAATTTTGCGAATTCTTGGTGGTGCTATCTCGCCGGAACCAAAGCGTTTTGTTAACCGGTTGAACTGGGAAAAATCAGTGAAATCATAATGGGTTGCACCCTGTACATCCAGCCGTAGCGACCAGGCGCTATTATTCCCCACCAGGGTGTCCAGTTTCAAGTAATTGTCTTCTTCTTTCCAGCGCACCTGTCCCAAATGAATAAACGGTTTATTGAGATCACTGTTGAGCACGGTGGAAGGAACCGGTAAAAACCAGGTGTCCAAACCAAAACAGGCATCGATCCGCTCATCTGTTGATGCCACCACAACACTCGTACCGCCGCCGAATGAATGACCAAATACACCGATATGATCCAGGTCCAAACTATTTTTTAACGCTACACTGAGAAAATTATCCCGGGTCATTTCATCCAGCATAAATTGTATATCTGCAACGCGATAGTCTAATTGTACACGGCGCAAATCCCACTTTTCCTCTTCAGTGAAACCTTCCGGTATATCTGTTTTACTAAAAATTATCCGTTCACCTGGGAAAATGGACACACCGGCATCATAAGCATGATCACAAGCGAAAACCACATAGCCGTGACTGGCCATTTCTTCCATCTGGGTTGTGTTCTGGATTTTTAGGCCGCCATGGCCATGGGAAAAAATTAATACAGGGAATTTCTCATTTACCGGTTGGGCCACCGACCAGGAGTTCCCATTGATATTGCTTATATTCCGCATAATATATTTGGGAATTCCAAAATCTTCAGCAACTACATCTCCAATCAATTTTTCATTATAAATATACGGTGCCTTTTGATCACCTTCCTGGGGCTGGGCCGGATACCAGACTCGAACCATTATCTCCCGCGGCCCATTGCTTTCTTCCCCATACCAGGCTGACCGCTTTTCATCGACCATATGGATAACCTGGGTACCTACATGATATGGTCCGGTAGGTTTGGCCACATCTTCCAAGGGGATTAAAACAGAGACAAGTGCAGCACACCCAGATAACCAGAAAACGGCAAAAAGAAAAAATATCTGTCTAATTAACTGCATTACATGCTGTTTAAGTGCTCATAGATAATAATTAATCTAGCGGTTGATTAACAATGCAATTCAGTACGAATTGCGGAAAGTTTTAAAAGGAATCATTATAGATACATAACGAGTGTTGATTTTCAAATAATTCCTTTTATCCTATTCAGTACGCCCGACAGGATTTGAACCTGTGACCTCCTGCTCCGGAGGCAGGCGCTCTATCCAACTGAGCTACGGGCGCATACGAGGAAGAAGTTCCTCGGGAAAAGCCGTTTTTGCAACGTGTTTTTTATGCTATTTAATGAGTGCGACAGGACGCAAGGTAGCATATAAGGCGCAATCCGAAGTCATAACTGGGAGTACGGTTATGTCTACCATCTACAAGAAAAATAACACCTGGTATCTCTCTGTATCGATTGGGAAAAACAGGTTAACCAGAAGCCTAAGGACTGATGATTACAAAGTCGCTAAGGCACTTAAACCACACATTGAATCGCGACTTATTACTGAACTTACAGGATTAAAGAAAAGAACTTCTGTAGTCCCCTTCCCTGACTTAGCAGCTAAATTTCTAAAAGCAAATACCAAGCGTTCAAAAAACACCCAAAAGCTGTATAAATATATACTTCGTTCATATATCAACGATAATTCATTACCCACTAACCCAAATAGCCGAGCAATATTCATTAGAACTATTAATGCTTGCTGG
>CAJXWT010000061.1 GCA_913062595.1 uncultured Fidelibacterota bacterium | reverse complement strand
TCAGGGTTAACCATATTTTCCGGTTGTAACAGGCGTATTAAAAAAATAATCAATACGCCAAAGCATAGGGAGAGATAAAGAATTATATCTTTTGTGTGCCGGGCGGGAAAAAGATTAATAAGAATAACGGTCAGCAGTAGACCAAAGCAGGTTGCGCTGCAAGCCATTGATACTAACGTGAGCACCATCAGCAGCCAATAAAGCGGCGGTGTGTGAAACACTATTCCATAGGATGCAAATATAGGTATTGAAAAAACAATCATCATCCATGATGTATATATGGTATTGGATATATAGCGCATAAAATAAAGTTCAGGTGTTGTGATCGGCGCCGAAAATACGATTTCGTTATCCTGGGAAAGATATACAGAGGATACAGCGGAGACCATACAGGAAAAGATCAACATGGCAAAGATCAGTATCCAAGCCATCTGGAATATCTTGAGACTCAAAATAACGCCAAGCTCATCCTGCTCATGGAAATAGGTAATTACCCTAAGTGCTACATTGAAAATAACTGTGCATAATACCAGACAGAATATTCCTACACCCATTGTTTTTATTGGTAATGATCCTGGTGGAAAAAAGCGATTTTTTGCAGATAGCAGCATTGGCATTAGCAAGGTCCTGCGGATTCCGTATTGCAAAGCAGACATGTACCTAGTCCATGTTCTTTAACGCTGAGATCACTTCTGTGAGTTCTTCCGTTTCTGTCAATTCCAGGAATACCTCTTCCAGATCACTCGTTTCAAGACTGGCTTCTTGTCTCAAGGATTCCATATCTCCAAGAGCCTTTATCCTGCCACGAAGAATGATTGCGATCTGTCCACAAAGTTCTTCGGCAATTTCCAAAGAATGGGTTGATAAAAATATAGAACCGCCAGTTCGGGCATGATTTTTGAACAATTCCTTAACAATTCTTGCACTTTTTGGATCCAGGCCCACCATTGGCTCATCAACAATGATCGTAGGAGTTTCCAGCATGAAAACAGAGGTCATGATTAACTTCTGACGCATACCGTGTGAATAGCTCTCAATCAGGTGATCCTGCCAATCAGCAAGATCAAATAAATCTAAAAAGCGGGGAACGTTCTTTTCATACTTTTCAGGCGACAAACTGTACAGGCTAGCGATAAATTTTAGAAATTCGTTTCCGGTCAATTTTTCGTACAGGAAAGGCCGGTCAGGGATATGACCTGTATGTAATTTACAATTAACCGGGTCTTCAGCTAAATTGTAACCATTGATAATTATGCTGCCGGCGTTCGGCTTTAATAGGCCAGCCAGCAATTTGATGGTCGTTGTTTTGCCTGCACCATTGGGTCCCAGGAAACCAAAGATCTGCCCCGGCTGTACCTTTAAACTAATGTTATCAACCGCTGTAAAGGTGCCGTATTTTTTCACCAAATTTTCGATTATAATTCTGGCCTCTGGTAATTTCTCGCCGTTCAACTATTTTCTCCCAATACTTCAATTTTTAATCTCCCCAGTAAAGCACCAATTTTGATCTGTTCATTCGTTTCACCTTGAACAAACTTGATGTGGGTTAAATCCGCCGGTAACTGATTCTTCGTTGTATCAAGACTGATCCATTCCCCGCCCAGGCAAACTTCGTTCCAGGCATGGTAATAAAACATGCCTTCATGGTACGTAACACCGGCAACAACTCGAGTGGGAATCGATAAGCTTCTGGACAATGCAGCAAAAAGGGCAGCATGTTCATTACAGTCTCCCACTTTTGATCGTAATGTGGATACTGCATCGGGAATACTTAATACGGGCTTTTTTTCCAGGTTTGCATAAACCCATTTTGCCAAGGCCATCACTTTTTCAAGGTCATTGGTAACACTTTTTACAATCGATTCTGCCTGCTTCATAATAAATGGACTATCTGATTGAATATATGTAGTAGACCGCAATTCGTTATCATTTCCAGGGCAAGCCGCGAGACTTGCCGACGGTACATTTTCTTTATTGATGACCAAGATATTATCCTGATATGTCTGCCGATCCTGATCCAAATCAAAGGTTGTATCTTCTGGGATTTTCAATCTGTAACGTATACTGGATAATTCAGAAATATCAGGCAACCTACCAATTGCCGGTATAGAAACACTGCTTAATACTTCAGTACCCTTGTATACAATATCTGTAGCACGAAACTCCGGCTCGGATATAAATACAAAACCAGCTGGTGATGTCTCCTTTATTACTTTACCTTTCTCATCAAGATAAAAATTGATCCGTATGCCCGAAATTATCTCTACGAAATGATGCAGCTTATAAATGCGTCCCTGTTCATAAATCAATTCTTTTTTAAAACCCTTGTACTCAATAATGGATTCTTTCCCAGACATGGTCACAGGATCAAAATAGGGTATCTTGAACTTCTCACCTTCTTTCAGATCATTCTGCAAGAGGTAACTGCGCATATTGGTTGATATGAATGGCGGTTCATTGAGCTGTATCATGTCCGACACTTCATCCTTCCCAGTATTCATAGTAAAATGCACTTCATTATCATGGACAGCTCCGTTGGCATTTAATTCATAGAATGGTGAGGATAGACTGAAGCGAAAATTCTCCAGCAATGAGCCCTTGGTAAGTTCGGCCTGAAGATGCATGCTCACGGGATAGGTTGTTTCCAGAATATTTAAATGCAAAACGGCATCCTGATATAGGACTGCTCCACCATCATCTTTTCCAACCATACGATTTTTCACATACCCGATCCGCTCTTGCTTAAAATATATTCCCAGAAATGATTCTTCCCGCCCACGCTGGATAGCTTGTGTTTCCCGGATATCAAGTGTCTTAACGAAGTAATCCCTGTTCAGTAATTGACCAAATAAGATGGCCCAGGTGGCCAAGATCATGACCCTGATAAATTTCCCTATGTTTTTGTTCATCTTATTTTAGTTGTTAATAGTGACCGCACTGCAATCACAACTCACACAAGATATAATTAAGAATGTTTAGGAACCTATACTAGAGATTAATACCAAATTTTTCCAAAACATTAATGGCTATGAAATAGGTGATTACCATGAGTATGACCGCCGTACCCAATGCATTATAGAAAGGTAATTGCAGTCTAATCAATAATGGAAAAGTGATGAATAAGACCAATGATGGAAGTACCAGCCAAAATATACTTCTTGATAATTGGACGACTTGAGCTGAATCATGGGTATCGATATATAACCAAATCATTGCCATCACGGAAACAAGTGGTATGGAAGCCAGTATTGCCCCGAAAAATGAGCTGCGCTTGGCTACCTCTGAAATCAAGGCAATCAGGATCGCAGAAATAACTACTTTTATAATATTATAAGTCAAAGTCTTTATCAGTACAGTTAATTCTTAGTACTCTATTGTATCCATTCATAGGTATGATTTGCAACAAATCGTACATTTTTTTCAGTTCTCAGCTTGTTCCTGTAAGGTTGAAAATTCGATGCTTTACCCCATTCCATCTGGTTAATTAATTCTCTTTTAGTTACCGTACCTCTTCGGCGAATAATATTGCGCATTCTTTGGTAGGAGCGATTGATCTTCCGCAGCGGCTTTTGCGATTCCAGTGCTGTGGTGATAGCGTTATCCAATCGATTAAGCGTAGTCTCTTCCCCCCAATCAAAATTTAATATGTCCAGGCAATTAACAAAGTGCTGCAACAATTCTTTTTCCTGCCCATCAATTACGGTTGAAAATATTTCAATTGCTATAGCATTATTTTCAACGACCAGCGTACAATGATCCTTGCTATGAAGACTAAGCGGGATGGCAAGATGACCATCCCATTTTTTGATGACTTGCCAATATTTTTCGCTGCAGAGACTAATAAGCTTGGGCTCCATGTTAGTATTGTTTTTGAAATGGTCCAGGTGATTCAGAATAATTGCTGGATGAAAAGACAAAATTAAATCCACATCCCAGTCTCTCCAAAACAAACGTGGTTTTTCCCCGTCCTTATCTACAGGTAGAAAATTTGCTGGATTGTAGGTTGTGGCCCATCGTTCCGTCATATATACTGAATCGCGCATCTCTTCGATCAATTTCAGCACACGTTTATCTTTCGATGATAAAGCAGTTTGGTTGTCTTTTTGCAGTTTGTTTAGTTTGTTGTAAATATATTTACTGATATAGGGCATGGCAGAAATTTCCTTGCCGGGTTCCTCAAATCTATTTTCCACATCCTGGACATACTCTACATTATCAAACTGATCCAATCGTCTAGTGAATCGGGATTTTGCCGGAACCAGAATTGTGAAGTAAAGATCTTTCCTTATTTTATTCATGGCAGTAATAAACTGATTCAGTTCCCTGCTATTATCTTCTATGAAGACCCAATCTAGAAATACACTAAACAAACCTGATTAATTCCTGTAGCAATACGTTTTAATAATCTTACACTCTATTCACGCAAATAGCAATTTCCCAATTTTTATTATTTACTTTGTGTCCAAAGGGTGAGATTAGGCAATGGTTTTTTCCCATTAGACAACAAAAGGGTTGCAGTAAAAATACCAGCAAACATAACAATCTGTCCAATGATACCTGTGTAGTATAAATCAAAAGGTACATGCAGCCAAGCAGGAAGGAGACCCTGTTTAGCTAACACGGTCCATAAGGAAAACAGCACTGTCAATACAACGGCAAACCAAACAGCTTTTGCGCCACCGCGACGAGTACAAAAACCCAAAAGATACAATCCCAGCACACCACCCATCACTACTGAACCGACAGTATTATATGTGTCCTGCAGCGTTTTTGTTTGCGCCTGGGTTAAAATATAGGCACCAATAATCATTGCGATTGTTACAGCCGTCGCCAAGCACCAGGCCACATGTAGATAATGTTTATCTTCGCGGTCTTTTACCCAGTGGCGACGGTAAATATCATGGACGCCCACCGTTGCCATGGCATTAATACTAGAGTCGAGGGAAGACATGGCAGCAGCAATAGCAGCGGCAATGATCAGACCTGCTACGCCGGGTGGAAGATTATGCATGATAAAATAGGGCAAAATATCCTCTGCTTTCTGTGTGCCATCCAGCATTTCAGCTGCTGCAGTTGTTGGAAACACCTGAAAGAATACGTATAAAGCTGTACCAAGGAACATGAAGAACGCCCATATGGGTATGTTGATCGATGATATGTACATTGCTTTGCGGGCTTCTTGCACATTTTTTGCAGCTGCATAGCGCTGGATCATATTCTGGTTCGTAACATATTCCTGAAAGAACCATGACAGTCCCAATAATAGCATCATAATCCCGGTTTTATCTGCCAGTGAAATTCCCCATGATACAGGTTGCAGTATTCCATTTTTCAATTCTGAGAAGGTCAATTTATTATTAGCAATGGCTACATCCATTATCTGACTGAGGCCGCCTGGAAGCTGGTGAATAATTACAACTAGGCAGATCACGCCGCCTGAGAGCAGTGTGAATGTCTGGATGACATCCGTCCAGATTACCGCTTCTATACCTCCGATTATGGTGTACAGACCCACTATGAACCCCGCTAATAAAATACTTTGTATCACACTTAGATTTGTAACCTCATTGACCATGAGCGATAGCAGGTAGAGGATCAAGCTGATGCGCACCAATTGTCCAATAAAAAAAGTAACTGCACCGTATATCCTGACCGATGGACCAAAGCGATCTTCCAGATACTCATAGGCTGATATAATATTATTGCGCCTGAAAAAGGGCAGGAAAAAATAGGCTGTCGTAACAATTACTACCGGCAGCATTAAATTAGGCAGGAACCGCAGCCAGGCGGTCTTAAAACTATCAGCTGGATAGGCAAGAAATGTTACGGAACTGATCGAAGTACCAACCATGCTGAGACCGATTACCCAGCCTGAATAGGATCTGCTACCAACAAAATAGTTTTCCGTACTGGTATTTCTGCGGGAGAAATAGATACCCATGGAAACAAGCAATAGTAAATAGGTAATGAGTATAGCTATATCAAGCCAATGGAATTTCATTCAATCATTGACAATAAGGTTGAAAAATGAGATCGTGTATTATATCCCGGTATTAAGTAAATCGTGGATGTGAACCACCCCGCATAGTTTATCTGGGTCCTCCGTTTCATGCACGAAAAGCGAGGTAATGCTGTGTTCTTCCATGATTTCCAATGCTTTGATAGCCAATATATTGGCCGGTATACTTTTGGGGGAATCGGTCATGAGATATTCCGCAGTCATATTAAATAACTCCTGACCACCTTTTTCAAAACCCCTGCGAATATCGCCATCGGTTATGATCCCGATAAGGCTGCCTGTATCATTGACTACACCCGTAAAGCCAAGGCCCTTCTCCGATATGATTAATAATGCTTCCTGTATTTTTATGTCCTTATCAATTAAGGGAATTTCATCGTCTTTATGGAATATTTGATCAACGGTGAGTAATAGTTTTTTCCCTAACACACCGCCGGGATGACGAACGGCGAAATCTTCTTCTTTAAAACCGCGTGTTTCCATGACCGCGATGGCCAATGCATCTCCCAGGACCAAGGTAGCCGTAGAACTAGACGTTGGGGCTAATCCCAAAGGATCTGCTTCAGAGCGCACGCCAATATCGAGATGGAAATCACACTGCTTCGCTAATGCAGAATCAGGATTTCCAGTGATGGCAACTGTATCCGCACCAATACGTCTGATGGGTTTGAGGATGTCCAATAATTCATCACTCTGGCCACTATAAGATATGAGTATACATACATCTTCATTAGCAATCATGCCCAGATCACCATGTGCTGCATCAACAGCATGGAGAAAAAATGCTGGTGTACCCAAACTGGCGAAGGTCGCAGCCATCTTATTGCCAACGTGACCAGACTTACCAATACCGACCACGATTATTTTCCCCGAACAGCTAGCTATCAGGCTCGTAGCATGATCAAATGATTCATCTATTGTTTTCAAAAGAGATTCGAGTGCAGATATTTCTGCTGTGATCAGTTTGATGGCAGATTTATTTGGCATAATTAATCGCGTTTAAAATAATGGATGAATCAAAGTAATTACCATATTAGCATAAATTAATCACAATCAACCTTTATACCACGGGTAACATATTCAACATAGCCACCCTCACAATTTATACCATCCTGGATATTCACTTGAATGTCCTTCAGCAGTGAAAATATTTCATCATTGGATTTCTCCGGTCTCGCTTCCCATGATTTCAGGTTATAGTTGGTCTGACCCATGAAAAAGAAAATGGATATTACCATGATGGTACCTGTCAGCATGCCCATTAGATATTGTTTCATGTTTGTCCCCTATTTTAATTGAAATTATATGGTTTGTTGTTACCCCAGTTCATTATAATCGTAGTATACGCTAACAAACGATTATCCAGTTATTTCGGTATGTATTTGTTCACTCAAATTGTGAAAAATCAGGTTTCCGTTTTTCCATAAATGCCTGCACCGCTTCACCTGCTTCTGATGAGGATAATCTGCCCACAAAACTGCGAAATTCTTTTTCATTGGTTTCCATGATCTTATCAGTGAAATGCTTTTTCATCATGCTTTTTGCCAACCGTATTGGCGTTGGTGGAAGTTCAGCAATTCTCTGAGCTGCGTTCATTGCTGTATCCATCAATTCAGATTGCTTGACTACCGCGTTGACAAAGCCCATCTCATAGGCCCTCTTGGCAGTAACCATTCCACCCAGAAGTATGATCTCAGCTGCATTATGATAACCGATCAATTGGGGCAGTGCGAATGAAGAACCTGCTTCAGGATTCAAACCAAGATTCACAAAAGGCATCTGAAATCTAGTCTCTTCTGAGGCATATACCAAATCACAGTGGATTGTCATAGTGGCACCGATTCCTACTGCCAAACCATCCACTGCAGCAATAACAGGTTTGCTATATGGAATAAGAACATCCAGGAATTCCTTTGCTGGAAAAGTCTCTTGATTAGATGAGGCAAATTCCAAAAACTCTTTTAGATCATTTCCAGCAGTAAAATCACCACCTGCACCATATATTATTACAGCCCGGACATTTGGGTCATCACCGCCAGCAATCAATGCATCCCGTACAGCAAAATACATAGCACCATTCAGGGCATTCTTTTTATCTGGACGGTTAAATCCTATTTTTAATACAGATTCAGTCTTTTCAATATTGATGTAATCACTCATTTGTCCACCTCCCCAAGGTTATTTATTGTTCATTGGTTTAAAGCTAGATACTATTGTTTTTTGAAGTAAAAATAAATGAATTGTTTATTCATGGATCAGCAGTATTAACCGCTTTATTTAATTCATGGATTTTCAACCCAGCGCAATAGAAACTGGTCCAATACCTTTTGTATTAGCAGTCCTGCGGTTAATATTACGGATTTATTATCTGCATTACTGAATACTTGCTGATCCTCTATTACGGGCATGAATCCGATCTGATAATACCAGTTTTCCTCATCAACTGACGGATATTGAACCTCAATAGTTGTGGATTCGGATGTTGCTTCAACAGCAACCGCAATTGTACCAGAAACTGTACCATCCTTGTTTCCAACGGTATGGAACTCTATTGATAATGGATACAAAGGACATTCGGTAAAGTAATCTAATTTTACTTTTCGGGGTAAAGTTTCAGTCGCTATTGAACGGGTGAGTTTTTCAATTTCATCAAATAAATTATCATCATCAATGCCGTAAATAATCAGCCCAAGACAATCAATTTTCGAAAATCCTCTATAATTGGCATTAGATGTTTGAAATTGACCGTAGATTACACTGGCCAGCAATAGAATTGGGATAACTGAGTTCACCTATACCGTTATCGGTTTTTTAGAATTCCGAGGATTTTTCTTGATTGCCTTGCTGCACAACCTCATTCAATTATATTGATCCACTAAGAAGGTCTTGATTTTCAGTTCAAAATCTGTATGAAGTTCGTAGGCCGAATCGGCGTGGCAATCCATAATCCTGTTCCAACACACCAATATACCCGTTTTGACCTGTCCAATTGATATATTCCACATTCAGCATATTTTTCACCCAGGCAAATATGCTCCAGGGTCCCATTTCGAAACCAACACGGGCATCAACAAGTGTTCGAGCATCATCACGTAACTGATTGAATTCATCACGGCTAGACAATTGGCTTTGTTTTTCATCGATAAAATCAGCTTGCAGTTGGGAAACAAACATGACATTGCTACTGACTGGTAAACGAAAATCAGCTAAAAAATTCCAAGTATATTTGGGGAATGAGGAAATCGTAATTCCGGAAAAATCACTATCCATATCAACGAAAGGTTCATCATCATCATACTGCCCATTCCCGTTAACGTCAGTATATTCTTCGCCTTCGTTCCAATAGCCATTAAAATAATTATCACGGAACACATTAAAAACAGCATCGATAGTACCAAAACCACCCATAATTGTTAAGGCATTATTCAGCAACCGAACGGAAACTTCTGTTTCTGTACCTTTTATCAATGCACTGGCAGCATTACTGATTGTATAGCCCTCATAAATATCCTGGAAAATGGCTTGCTGCATATTGATATAATCCATTACAAAAATGGCCGTATTTAAATACATCGTATTTCTACGGTTACCGGTTTTGATCCCCAATTCGTAGTTGGTGATGAATTCCGGTTTAAAGGGAATGGCTACAGATTCCCAACTGGATACGTAATCCAGATTAAAGCCCCCGCTTTTGTATCCTTTTGATATGGTACCGAAAAGATTCGTCTGCGGTGTGGCGGCATACTTAACACTCAAATTGGGAGTTACAGCGTTCCAACTAGCAGTACTGTCAAAATAGCCATCAGGTTTATTATCATGATCCAGGTCTGGGGGAAAGTGGATATAACCAAACGTAGGTAAGCCATCCTGCCTGTAGGTAAAGTCTACGTTATCTTGACTATATCGCACCCCAGCAGTAAGTGTTATTTTTTCATTAAAATGATAATCTGCTGATGTAAAAGCCCCCACACTTAAGGTAGTGCCGCCGCCATAAGGATGCACTGTTACACCATCATATTGCCGGGCTAGAAACATGGGGATGCCTGCGTAGATATGGAAAAAAAGAGGTTTTGGGAAAACCGGTCCATCAAGACTTTCTTCCATATGATAGTAGTATGCACCAGCAAGCCAGGAAAAACGTTTATTTGACATTGATTCAAGACGCAGTTCAGCGCTTTGTTGTTCGCCCAGGTCCGTCCATTTTCCGGTCAACAAATCCAAACCTATTCCGTCCTCATCATTAGTATAGCGTCTTTCGCCATCACGAAGACCAAAATTCCCAACGAGGTTTAGGTTACTGTTAACTTCATATACAGCATTCAGGGAAATGCTGCGCACAAGTCTATTGCTACGGCCGGAAAGATTATGATTGTATGATTGATTTCCATGATCGGTAATATCACCATCTGTACCTTCAAGATATGGCATATCTTCCGGGTAAACTTTATACAATTCTACAGCGAGCGAATCTAATCGCTGTCTATTAAAATTGGGCACATTACTATCGAAATGCCAGTCAGCGACATGATCACCCATCTGTGTATTGTATTGGCTAAAATAATCATAACTAAGATCAACCGTCAGTTTTGGTGATGGCAAGGCACGAAAGGCATAACGTATACCAATGTTATCCTTATAAATATCATCACTTTCAGCATTTTTACTGGCATTAATTTGATGGGCATTTAAATCAAAAGAATACAGTGACAGTCGCTGGTAAATTTTATCAGTTAATTGAAAATTTGTTGTTGCCTTGATCTGCCGGTGGCCAGAATTACCGCTTTCAACCCTTACTGAGCCAGATCTGCCAGGCTTTGGTTTTACTGTTATTAGATTAATCGCTCCAGAGATGGTGTTACGTCCAAATATCGTACCTTGAGGTCCGCGTAAAAATTCCACGCTTTCCATATCAGCAATATCCAATACAATAAAATCGGGTCTGCCCATGACAATACCATCAAGGTAGACACCTTCCGCTGTTGCCATGCCAGGATTTCTGGCACCACCAGCTATTCCGCGTATATTAAAACTATCAACAGAAGGATCTTCCCGCACAAATACATTCGGAACCATTACAGTTAAATCCTCTATCGAAGTAGCTCCCATATCCTCTATCGTCTCCTTACGCATCGCCACCATAGAAATTGGCACTTCCTTAATCCTCTCTTCCTTCTTCCGGGCCATTACCGTTACTTCCTGGCCAAATAGGTTGCCCTGATCCAGCACAATTGTTAAATCCGTAAGCGCATCACCAGCCTGATAGGTCTGCCGAAAAGAAGAATAACCAATGTATGATGCCACTATTACAAAATCACCTTCTGGTTCATACTGAAAAGTGAAACGGCCTTCATTATCTGAGGCACTGCCTATACCCGTACCCTCTACCATTATATTGGCACCAGACAGTGAACGGCCATCCTGATCGGTTACAATGCCATTGACATCTACCGCCATAAGTAGATTGCCAATACAAAGAAATGCAGCCAGTTGAATTTGGATATTTGCGCCCATATGTCTCATATTGATGCTACCTCCTTAACGATTGCTGGAAAATAAACTATGATTATTGAATAAAATATTCAATTTATTATAAACAAAAATCCGACAGGGTTTTGATATTAAAATATTAACATTAATTATTCGTTTTCTTGTCTTTCATAATTATAGTCTTTTTTATCATTCTTTGAATGGATACTTCAGGATTTAGCTTGGCGACATCTGCTAAAGGAATCCAGGTCACATCATGTGATTCATCGCTGATAATTACTGCTTCTCCAGTAGGATCAACTTCAAGTAAAAACCGAATATCATAATGCAGATGACCAGGTTCAAAATTATGTTTTGGAATTTCGTGTATATCCAAATCAAATATTTTTTCACTCAAGATTTTAAATTGTTGAATTCCAGATTCTTCTTTTGCTTCCCGTAAAGCCACTTTAAGTAAATCATTTTCCCCATCAGCATGTCCGCCTAACTGGAGCCATTTCCCCAGTTTTTTATGATGAGTCATTAATATGCTTGATCTATCAGGACTTACGATCCATGCAGAACCGGTAAAGTGACCATTATAACTATTACGAAAAAAGTGACCAGTTTCATTTTCAAGAAATTTCAACGTATTCTGCGGAGCTATCTCTTCTGGATAGGCTTGAGCGTAATGCTTGATCAATTGTTCTAAGGATTTCATATTAACTCAATTAAATTTACAGTCTCGTTTTTCAACAAGTAACCCAGCTGGTCAGGATGAGATTATAGAGAAATACTTTCTCTTACCTGATTCTCAATTATGAAATCCATGCCGCAAGTAAGTTTGCTTGCCAGTTTTGATCCAGGGTCAACAACTCTCCAAAATGGAGTAATGTTTTTTTGTTTTATACCAAGTTTATATTTTTCATATGATGCTTCGGCCACAATTCTTAGAGAAATACCAGTTACCAGCGGGCAAGCGTTATCGGCATTGTAATCCCCTGCCATTTGCTTTCTAAAATATTTTACGGTTCTGAATTCTCCCCTAGGAATTTGATTAACATGATCGTCAACAATTTTTGGAGTCGGTATTAGCATTTTGATACCAGCAGGCATATCAGCGAAGGATTTTGGATTAATTTTTACTTGATGTTTTTTATCGCGGTCTCTTTTTTCAACCCAAGTCTTGTTCATATGCAAATCTACCAACATCCCTACAAACAAAAAACCCTGCTACTGGGCTGGGTTTGATTATTTATCAGCATATTTTTCAGCGCCAAGAAAATGCAGCGATATATATTCTTTATCACCCACTACCCAGCTATCATGAGGTTGCGGTGAAACATAAAAAATATCCCCTTTTTCCAATGTATATATTTTCCCATCTTTGAAAGCAACCGTTGCGCTGCCAGCAATCACCATGCCTAAATGTTCCACCTCACAAAACTCCGTACCTACTAGAGGTGAAACATCAATAGACCATTTCCAGCCAGGTGCGTAGGTAGCCCTGCCGAATGTTATTTTTGCCATCTCAACTATTTCAAATTTACCCTTATCGAATTTTCTGATTTCATCTGGTTCATCGAACTTTTTCATTATTATATCTACCATTTTATTTCCTTTCTCATTCCTTGTTTTAGTATTCCAAAACGCCACCCATACTTGACCATATAAACCAGCATCATTAAAAAGTAAAAAGAGCTAACTGGCGTTGAAGAAGTAAGACCACCAGCCATCAACCATGGCGTGCAGCATAGCCGGGGCCAAAATACTTCTGGTTCGAATATACGCCAGGCCGTAAAACCAGCCCGCAATTGTCGCTAAAATCACATACGCCCAAGGGATTGACCAGTCCATACCAAATAGATGCACAAATATGAAAGGTGGATCCGAGTTATTTACATGTGCCAGGCCGAATATGATGGAAGAGATCAACAGTACAGGCAGCTCAGATTGATTCTTTTTTAGCCGGCCAGCCAACAAATTATGGATCAATCCCCGAAATAAAATTTCCTCGGGCAGGCCGGTAAAAAGAAATATGCCCAGCAAAATAATCGGAAATTTCCAAAGCGGCTGCCAATCAGTTGTTTGACCTATAAATGAAGTCAGAAATCCAATTGGAACCGCAAAAAAAGCGATAAACAAACCCAGATATAGACAGGCATACTTCCAATCCTCTACATTAGGGCGTAATCGATAACCCATACTATCCAGCCCCCGAATAACAAGAAAGCTGTAAATAATTCCGTTTAGCGCAATTAACAAAAAAAATGAAACACCTTTATCTGGCGGTATACTGGCTGCCGGGACTAGGCCTAACTCGATAAAAAACCATACAACGAGGATCGCGATCAGGTTGCGCCAGTTAATGTGTTGAGGGGTTTGACGGTCCCACCACAACAAAAGGGCTGGTAGAAACAAATAGATCAGCGGGATTATTATCTGCCTGATCGTCAGTTGATCCAGCATGGCAAGGTAGCCAATGGTCAGAATGTAAAGCCCGGATAATGGCACCAGTGCAGATAGAAGATTCTTTCCGAACCGTTGGCGCATATAATTCACCACCTCAGTATCTGCCATACCCACTAAAGAAAACATCAATACTCCGAACAGTAATAAACCAACAATCACCGGAGGATTGATGTTTTCTATTCCGGACAACACTGAAGCTGTGAATATAATCAGCACAGCCAAGGCAAAAAGAAAGTTAAACCGTTTCATTTTAATTGGAATAATGGTGAAAGACAAATGTAGTGCATAATGCTAATTTTACACACCATAATTTCTAAATATCCATAAACAAAAAACCCCGTTAGTCGACGGGGTTTTTTGTTTTATATCAACAATGTATCCTATTTTAGTAGGACCATTTTTTGGGTTTGTCGGTTATTCCCAGAAATAAGTTCTGTGAAGTATACACCACTGGGCATAATGGAGGCATCCCAACGGACTTCATGTGTACCAGCTTGTATTGGACCATTTACCAATGTTGCCACATTCCGGCCTGCTATATCATAGATCCGCAATGATGTTATACTAACAATTTCCGTACCTACATCAAACCGAATTGTTGTAACTGGATTGAATGGATTTGGGTAAGCTGCATAAAGTTTGAACTCATCTGGTAATATGCCATTATCAGTAATAATAGAAACCTCTCCAGTTGGAAGCATAACGCGATATGTATGGATATAAAAGTCTTGTATATCTTCTAAATCTCCTAGGAAAAGACCCATTTCGCCATCCTCAATACACTCATCATAGGTATCAAAACCTTCTTCTTCACACGGATATTCTGTTACACTAATAAAAAGAGTGTCATCGCTGAATTCATAGGATAGGGGGATTCCCTCGACATCTTCATCATAATAACAATCTGTATTACACTCTTCGTTACACTCTTCTTCGGAAGCAAACGAATCGGTATAACCTTCCCCCCCATCACAGATCCAT
>CAJXWT010000060.1 GCA_913062595.1 uncultured Fidelibacterota bacterium | reverse complement strand
CAGGAGTATATAATACCAATGGTGATAGCGTCGTAGTATCTGATTTTTCGTTAGCATTTTCCCAGAACGGCGGTCCGGCCACAGCGGCAGCAATCAGCAGTGTCAAGAAAGATGACTTCACCTCTGCAGACAGTGCCAGCGTTCTCTCGGGTGGCGAGACCGTAATCCGCATGTACTTGAATATAACCGGAACGCCCGGCGGTGTTGAAACTATCCTGATTATGCCTGCCGACGGCAGTAGTATTTACAATAGCGATGAAACTGCGATGAGTGCCGTTGCCGGTATTTCAACGACCCTCAATGAATTTACCGGGCCCTAAGTTGTAGATACTTTATAAGTAATTATGTGATGAGAACGTTTATCATTCTGGGGGTTTTTATTGTGAATATTCATTCACTGTCAGCACAAAAATTAGTGCCAACTGATTTTTCGTTTCGGTCCATGGCTGTTGGAAATACTGATTCTACGGTTAATAATATGCTAAGTAATGTTATAACAGAAATAATTCTACAAGAAGATTTACAGACAAATTCGTCGTTAGTTTGGCTGGGCACCGGATCAGGCGTATCTGTTATTATAGATACTAATACGGTGGAGGCTATACCGGATACATCCGGGTTAGCCAATAGCCAACCGGCTTCAAGCAATTGGAAGGAAACAAATCGATTACCGCAGGGTGGTATATCAGCAATGGCCGTAGGTGACCAGGGCAGCGATTATGAGAAATTTATGTTTATAGCCGCTGCTGGTAGTGAAAACGACATACCAGTAGGAAAAGGATTGGCTTTTACATACGACGCAACTGATAGTGTTATTAATTGGACTTATTATGATCAGCCGATAGATGAAGGAGAAGGAGATACAATTCTACCTCCTTTTGCTGATATTGGATTTATTCAAGCTCTTCCTATTACCGTTCCTCAAGCAAATGTTACTTATGATATTGCTTTCTCCGATGTGGTAGATATTAATGGTGATACAATTGAATTTGCGTGGATAGCCAGCTGGGCGGGAGGGTTACGGAATTGGAATACGCTAACGAAACCTTCATTCTGGGACCGAATACCACTGCCACTGGATGATAAATTTGAACTCAATACATGTATAAACCCAAATGAAGACCCTGATTCATTATGGCAATTAGAATCAGACACCGTAGGGCTTAATATAACGACAAGATATGTATTAAGAGATTATGAATTGAATCCGAGGGATCCAATAGATGGCGGTAATCATAACCATAAAGTTTTTTCTGTACTGACCTATAGTGATACAATTTGGGTAGGGACTGCGAATGGTATTAACCGTGGAATTGTCGGTGTTGTATTCGGTGAAGCGTCTTCCTGTATTAATTGGGAACACTATTCCTATCCTACACATGGTCTTTCCGGTAATTTTGTAGTTGGCCTAGCTTTGCAAAGGCACAAAGGTAAACGTGTAATTTGGGCAGCGACAGTAAACGCAGATGATCCAACCGAACAGCGTGGTGTAAGTTATACAACAAATGATGGATTATCCTGGAATACAGCACTGTTAGGTGAACGGGTGTATAATATCACCGCGCATGATTCGCTGGTATTTGCTGCTACTGCCAATGGTTTATGGAAGACAGAGGATGGAATAAATTGGGCCAGGTATAAACCGGCCCGGCAGGCTATTCCCGTACCAAATACAGCTATCTATAGTACAGATGAGGTGCTGGCAAATGAAGTATATAGCGTTGCATTTGATAATCGTACCTATTACGGTAATAATTCAATATGGATAGGTACCGGGGATGGCGTGGCACATTCATATGATTTAGATGGACTAAACTGGAAAATATTTCGGGCAGAGTATGATCAGGATGAAGATTATGCCTACCCAAACCCATTTTCACCATACACCCATAATGTGATCGGTGGAGATGGTTACGTTCGTTTTCATACAAATGAATGGTCAGGTACCTTTGTCATTGACCTTGATGTGTACAATTTTGCGATGGAAAAAGTATTCGCTGGGTCATTTGATAGAAGGAATGCATCTTCTGGTGCATTGAAATGGAATGGGCGGGATACCCAGGGTAGACCTGTCCATAACGGAGTATATTTTGTTAAACTAAATTATCCGGAAAACCAAGCCAGTAAACCTTCCCCGCATTGGGTAAAACTGATTGTGGTGAAGTAAATGCATAAGTATTTAATTATTATAATAACATCATTGAGTTTCGCAGCGGATTACGCCGGTTATTCAGGGGCCTATCTGCGCATGGGAACATCAGCGAGATCTTTGGCAATGGGCAGCGGCTTTACCGCTGAAATTGACCAGGGGTTTGCTGCATATCACAACCCGGCAAGTGTAGCTTTTCTTAATAAGAGACAAATAGCATTTTCATACCATGCGCTAAACCTAGATCGTCGCTTGATGATGTCTAGTATTTCCACTGGTTTACCGCCTACTGCCGGTTTGGGTGTAGCCTGGGTTAGCAGTGGGGTCGATAATATTCAGGGTCGATCCAGTGCAGGATATAAAACACAAATATTATCAACCAGTGAAGATGCAATATTTATCAGTTTTTCTCAGCGGGTAACTCCCTGGCTTGCGTTGGGTATAAATGTAAAGATTCTCAAGCACCAATTGCCCATGAATGAAAGCCAATTAGCAGGTAAAGGTACTGGATTTGATATTGGTTTTATGGCGCTTCCTGAAGAAAAATTGAATTTTGCATTCGTGATTCAAGATCTAAATACCAATTACACATGGAATACTGGTCAGGTATTTGAAGGAGAAGGGCGGGTGTACAAAGAGTCTTTCCCAACAGTGTATCGTTTTGGTACAACATTTACTTTTCAACGTATTTATATTGCCGGTGATATTGGGGTCGTAGCAAACCAGGATGATATCCTAGGAACGACAATAAGATTTGGCGGAGAGTATCGCTTTTCGGAAAACTATTTCGTAAGGGGAGGCTTTGGTAATTCCCGATTTTCGCTCGGCGCAGGTTTGAACTTCACCTTCCTTAAAATTAATGATGCATTCTTTGATTATGCGGTTGTAATTGAACCGCATTCTGTATCACAGGGCATGATTCATGTTTTTACCTATGCGTTTAATTTCTAGAGTTTTAATTAACACACTCATATTGGTTCAAATATCATTCGGGTTAGGGACCCAATTTTTATCTGTACCATCCAATGCGATTGATCTGGCTTTTGGATCCAACCCACTTCTTGGTAAGCTTGCATTGAATAATCCTGCTCTACTCAGCGCCTCTCCCCAAGGTATCAATATGCACATGTCCTACGGTTCCTGGCTAGATAATGTTTCAGCCTCTTCGTTTGCTTTGGCATCAAAATTAAACCGTGGGAATATTGGTCTACAGTTGCGACATATGGGGCTTAATGATCTTGAACTTCGTACAACTACACCCACCGATCTTCCATTGGCAACATTTGGTTCTAGTGCCTTTGCTATAGATGGTGGTTATTCGCGATCTTTTGGAGGTCTTAAAGTTGGTGCTTCTTTGAGATACATATTTGTTCAGTTGCATACAGAAAAGATCACCGGTTATGCCGTTGATGCAGGTATCATACGTTCGATTGGTAAAAATATTCATATGGGTATTTCTGCATTAAATCTTGGCGTCATGGAACAATCAGCTACCTATAGCCCATCTTTACCAACGCGTTTATTATCAGCAATATCTTATAGATTCACTAGATCCACGTGGGATCATACTGTTTGTTTTTCTGCGGAAAAATCCTCGTTTGTCAATGGGCCAATTTTTAGAGTTGCCAGTGAAACAAGATATAATAAGTTGGACATTCGTTTGGGATCTCATTTCTCCGATAAGGTTACTGTTCTTTCAGGTGGTTTCGGAATTCGGTTGGGAATATTGGATTTGCATTATGGTTTACAAGTCGGATCCCAGCATTTGGGCATACCACAAATGATTGATTTATCATTAAGGTTGCCTTGATCAGGGTTGGTCTATAGACACAATTTGAAAAAATTAAATTGAAACAATTACGCAGCTTTTTCGTCTTGGCGGTACTTGTTCTATCTGCCTGTATTCTGTATATATTAAAATCAAGAACAGAAGAACCTGCTCCGACTTCAAGGATAGTTACTCTACCAAAAATTGAAATTGAAGAAGATATCCGGGGCAATATTGTCATTATAATAGATGATTTTGGTTATAGAGATGATAATGTTTCAGAAGGTTTTCTATCCTTGGATGCAGATCTTACATTTGCGGTCATACCAGGTCATCAAAATAGCAAGGTGTTTGCAGCGAAGGCTGATCAGAATGGGTATGAGGTTATTGTGCACATGCCTATGGAATCCACAAATGAAACACGTGGTGAAAAAGAGTATATGCTGACCACATCTATGACCAGCAATGAAATAGAAAGTAGGGTAGAAGAGGTTATTTCGGAATTTCCAGAAGCTGTGGGAATGAATAATCATCAGGGTTCAAAGGCGACGTCAGATAAACGGATCATGAATATCCTGAGCAATGTATTAAAGCGGCATGGAAAATATTTTATCGATAGCCGTACAACCTCAGAAACTGTAGCTGAAATCACAATGCGATTCCGTGGTGTACACACAATTCGTCGCCATGTATTTCTTGACAACGAAAATAAACAAAATAAAATACGGGAACAGTTATATAAACTGGTTGATAAAGCGGAATCGATAGGTCTAGCGGTAGGTATTGGTCATGCAAGAATAAATACGCTAGAAGTTCTAAAACAGGAAATCCCAAAACTGAAGGAATATGGTTTTAAATTTCAATTTGCTTCTTTTGCGGTAAAATGAACAATGCCGATTCTTTGCAAAATACATCGTGGTGATTTCATTGAAAGTATCCATGTTGCCTATGCGGTAGTAGTTAATGGAGAAGGTGAAATTGTATACAGTAGTGGTGATCCCCATTATCTAACCTGCGTTCGGTCAACGCTCAAACCTTTCCAGGCTTCAGCGACGGTAAAAGAGGGCGCTACAAAAGCCGTTGGGTTTACCCCAGCAGAAAGCGCACTAATGTGTGCATCACACAATGGTGAGGATATACACGTAAAGACTGCAGAAAGCATGTTGAAAAAAATTGGCTATGACACGTCACACTATGAGTGTGGAACTCATTTGCCATATGATAAGGAATCCAAAATAAAATTGATCCGGAATGATGAGAAACCTTCTGCGCTGCATAACAATTGCAGTGGTAAACATGCGGGAATGTTATGCCTGGCAAAACATTTACAAGAGGATCCTAAAGGATACACTGATCCGGATCATCCAGTGCAGCAGCTCATCATGAAACAGGTTAAACGGTTTTCTGAATTAGATGAATTTCCTCTGGTAACCGATGGTTGCAGTGCGCCAGTGCCATTTTTGCCTCTATTTAACATTGCGTTGATGTATCAGAAGTTTGCCAGCGGTAATTATGATGAATTAAACACCCTTTTTGATGCAGTAACTTCAAATCCCTATTTGATCGCCGGCAAAGATCGTTTTGATACAGATTTCATTGAAGTAATGGATGGTGAAGCAGTCACCAAGGTTGGCGGAGAGGGCGTACGCGGTTTGGGGATTCGCACAACTAAGGGTGAGGTGTACGGCATTGCCTTAAAGGTTTTAGATGGTAACCAACGCTGTAATCCAATTGCAACTATGGCTGTCTTAGCGGAAATGGGTTTATTAACAAGAGACCAATCAGAAAAATTAAGTTCATACAAAAAAATAGTATTAAGAAACCATCGTAAGATCGAAACTGGTAAAATTGCAGTGGAGTTATAAACATATTTTTACCCGCCGATACTATATCATATTTTTTGGATTACTTTCTTATTCTGTTGCGCAATCTGATTATACTTTTTTGACGTATAATCTTCTTAATTACGGAGATGATGATGATCGTGAATCTTACTATCAAGAAATTATAGGTGAGATCCAACCGGATTTAATCGTCTGTCAGGAAGTAGTAGGAATCACCGGATATAATCATTTTCTGGATGATGTATTAAATATTGTTCAACCAAATGAATGGTCCGGGGCCGACTTCACCAATCAGTCTGCCAGTCAGGACATAGCGCTTTACTATAAGTTAGAGCATTTCTCTTTTATCAGTACAGCTATTATTAATACAGCGCAATCATCAGGGACAAGGGATGTAGTCGAATGGGTGTTGGAACACGTTGAATCGGGAGTGCAGTTTCGTGTTTATAGTTTACATCTCAAAGCTAGTTCAGGTGATAATAATGCCCAGGAGCGACTAGAAGAAACAACTGTACTACGAAATTATTTAAATGAATTACCCAGCGGATCTCATTTTATTGTTGGTGGGGATTTCAATATTTACAGTAACAATTCATCTTCTGAGCCTGCTTTTGATATGCTTACAGCTGCAGGATCTGACACCGATGGCCAACTTTTTGATCCGATAAATCGAATTGGCCACTGGCATAATAACAATGCTTTTGCAGATGTACATACCCAGTCCCCCCGAACTACTCAATTTGGAGGTGGAGCCCATGGCGGAATGGATGACCGGTTTGATTGGATATTCGTTTCAGCTGCAGTTCTGGAAGACACATATGATATGAATTATGTTGATGATACTTATATTGCATTTGGCAACGATGGCCAGCATTTCAACCAAGCTATTAACAGCGGGACAAATAGTGCCGTAAGCCAAACAATAGCGGATGCATTGCATGCAGCGTCTGATCATCTGCCCGTATTTGCATCATTTCAGTTTCCGGGTGGATATGCTTCTGATTCTCAATTGATTATTACAGAAATAATGCCCAACCCGGCCGCAGTATCTGACAGTCGTGGTGAGTGGTTCGAAATACTAAATACGGATTCAATTGTTATTGACCTGAATGGCTGGACCATAATGGATCAAGGGAATGATACACATGTGATTACAACAAGTATTGAAATCGCACCCGGACAATACATGGTCCTTGGGCGTAACGGCAATGAGGCTGAAAACGGAGGTTATATTGCAGATTATATCTATTCATCGTTTCAATTAGGAAATACAGAGGATGAGATAATCATAATAGATGGTGATGACAATATTGTAGATAATGTCTCCTATGACAATACTTTTCCCTACACTAGCGGTGTTTCCATGTATTTAAAGAACATCACCTATAATAGCAGTTTTGATACTAGCTGGGCTGCTTCCTACAGTACGTACGGTGACGGGGACATGGGGACTCCTGGTCGAGCTTGGAATGATACCACCACAATTGCAGTAATTGCAGATGATTTCCTGCCGGTAGAAGTAAAATTATTTCCATCTTATCCCAATCCATTTAATCCTATAACAAATATTTCACTGAGTATAGTAAATGCGGCTTTTATCAAAGTAAGTATTTATGATGTAAATGGCAGATTAGTAGATAATCTTTACGATTCAATGATTACCCCCGGATACCATCAATTAGTATGGCAGGCAACCAATAATGCAAGTGGGATATATTTTGTTTTACTGGAATCTGGCGGTCAAATAAAAACCCAGAAACTATTGTTAATGAAATAATCCCATTGCCCAATCCATTGGCTTATTCCCCGACGTTTCATTAATTTGAATCGCTTTATAAAGCAATCCAAAACCGGGGAAAGGATGATAAAAAAGCCACTCTATAATTTTCACGTTTTATTATTTACAGTATTATTCTTTTCCTTTATTTATGCCCAGTCTTTTGAAGATATTTACGACAAATATACTTCAGTTGGCCAGTTGGGTCTGACCGTTACCAATTTTGGTGTTTTAGGCAACGGTTGGAATAAAATTAATGGTCGTATTCTTCCTTCCTGTCAATACAAACAGAAGACAGAAATCCTCCGAGACCAGGTAGAACATTTTTCCTACGCTGGTCTGTGGATTGGGGGTGTGGTCAATGGTCAGCGCCGTGTATCTACCGCCATAGTAGATGGTGTTTTTGAATCAGGGCAGGAAGGCTTTGAATTCGTTGCCGCAGATAATATCGAAATTACATCATCAATTTCTTCCACATCTTTGGATTCAATTGCACAATATTTTTCCCCCTATGCAATATCACATCAGGATTTCAAAACAAAATTCCAGGATTATGGATTAATTCCAGATGATAATATGAACATCCCTAACCATACACCACTGGGTATTGACATTAGGCTTGAATCGTATGCCTGGAATTTTTCCTTTGCGGATGCATTTGTCATTCTCAACTATTACATTAAAAATGTTTCCGACCAAACAATTGAAAATATTTATGCGGGTATTTGGACCGATGCCTCAGTGGCCAACATGAACTACACCAATAAATATGAACCTGGAGGTGGATTTACCTGGTATGATAATTTGGATGGCTATGACACATCAATCGACGATTCAGAATATAGCCGAGACATAGCATACCAATATGATCTTGATGGCGATGATGGCTGGGCCCAAAGTTATATAGGAATTACTTGGCTGGGTGGGAATGTGCATCGACCTTACGTTCAATCAAATTATAACCAGTGGGTTTGGACAAATTCCAATAATTCATCTTATCCAGTGTACAGTATGCCGCTCACCGATTATGAACGTTATCAAAAATTATCTAGTTCTGTTCAAAAGGGAACTGGGCCGGAATACACAACAGCAGGTTATCCTAATGAGCCCAATAGCTGGATCTTTCTTTTCTCCGCAGGTCCCTTTGGCAGCATTCCTGCAGAACCCGATTCATCCGTTTGGGAATTACCACCCGGCGACTCCTGTAATGTGGTAATGGCGGTTGTAACTGCAAAATGGAATGGAACGGATGACGATTCGCCAATGCGCCGCAGAAGTCTACATGTGAACTCAGACTGGGCACAGCGTGCGTATAATGGTGAGGATAAAAACAGGAACAACATTCTTGATGAAGATGAAGACCTTGATGAGGACGGTGAAATAGACCGTTACATTTTACCGGAACCACCGCCCGTACCCAATATGGCTGTGGATGTTGATGATCAGGTTGTTACGGTCTACTGGCAGGGCAATGCTGAAAATTTTATTGATCCGATCAGCCGTGAGATGGATTTTGAAGGCTACCGCATTTACGGCGCAAGGAAGACAGTGAACGATTCCAATGAAGAATTTACTTTGCTTGGAGAATTTGATTTGGCCCATACCAACCATATGGGTATTGGCTATAACACAGGTTTCGACTTTATAAGAATTATTAATGAGTTTGGTCAGCAAGATAGTGTTGAAATAGATGGAAATTTTTACCACTATAAATTTGTTAATAATCATGTAAAGAATGGCTGGCTGAACTATTACGCAGTCACCGCCTATGATCGGGGTGATCTAGATGCTAATCTAGCAAGTTTGGAAAGTTCGGTCTATGCCAACCGCAGGTATGTTTACCCGGGTGTAAAACCGGATGCAGTACAATGGGAAGGTGAGCCGAGCGTATACCCTAACCCGTATAAAGGACAGGCTAGATGGGATGGCTATGGCAGTCGGGCCCAAATGATCTGGTTTTCCAATCTGCCACGTAAAGCAGAGATCCGCATTTTTACTCTAGCAGGTGATCTGGTGGACATCCTGGATCATGATCAAGAATACCAGGGAAGTGATGTCTACAATATTGATGAATATAAAGCACCGCAGCTAAGTGGTGGTGAACACGCCTGGGATCTTATTACCAGGGATGACCAGGCGATTGCATCGGGACTTTATTTGTTTACGGTTAAAAATTTGGATAACGAAAGTTTATCCTATGGCAAGATAAAGGAAGGTAAATTTCTGATTATTAAATAATGTTTGGGAGGATAGTTTTATATTGAAAAATATTCTAATTACACCTATATATCTAGCAGTATTAGTTGCTCAAGTGGATTACGATACTGAAATCCAACCGCTATGGAATAGTAATTGTATAAGCTGTCATACTTCTACACATAGTTCAGGGTTGAACTTGATGTCCGGCAACAGTCTTGGTGAATTGGTTGATGTTCCATCAGAGGGAGTAAATTATGGTGGTGCTTTACGCGTTGCCAGTGGGGACCCAGGCAGTTCTGTGCTTTATGATAAGATCACCGCTGGTGGTACATACGGGGGGCAAATGCCGCCAAATGCCTTAATGACTTCTGCAAATAGAACCCTGGTGCAAACTTGGATTACAGAGTTAGCTCCAGATAATAACTTGTTTTTTTCTGAATACGCTGAAGGATCTAGCCACAATAAATATTTAGAAATCTATAATGGCACTGGATCGGTTGTAGACCTGTCCAATTATGCTATAGTCAGATATAACAACGGCTCAACAGACGATGAAAACCTTTATCCCTTATCGGGTTCATTAACTAATGGCGAAGTTTATGTAATTGCCAATTCTCAGGCAGATCCTACTGGCATTCTTCCCTATAACGATGATAATGGTTCCAGTATGACGGTGACGTATTATAATGGTGATGATTACCTTGGCTTAATTCAAGATTCTGATAATAACGGTGTTTTTGATAATTCATCTGAGGCTATAGATGTTATTGGTGTTTTGGGGGAATACCCCGAAGATGTTGGCTGGGGTGTGGCAGGTATTTCTGGTGGTACGAAGGAACACACTCTTGTCCGGAAATCCACTGTTACCAGCGGTAATTCAAATTGGTTGGCTTCCGCAGGCACCACAACAGACAATTCTGAGTGGATTGTATTGGCTCAGAATACATGGAATTATATTGGGTCACATCCGCATCCTGAACTCGAATCAACTGATACTGCTATTTCAATTACAAATCCAACGGCTGGCGCAACCCTTTACTCATCTGATGTGACGGTGTCTTTCATAGTAAGTAATTTTACCGTGGCTGATGTGACAGGTGGGGGAGATGGCCACATACATTATTCATTGGACGGTGGCCCTACGGTCATGCAAAATAATGTGAATGATATTGAATTAGAAGACCTTGCAGAGACATCGCACTCATTGATTATCTGGTTGGTAGATAACAGTCATTCAAACTTGGACCCTCACGTTGCAGATACCGTTGCCTTTACTATTAGCGAAGGACAAGAACCCACCCTTATTTATGATATACAATCTGGTTCATTTCCAGATAGTACAGTTGTAACTGTAAGAGGTATTGTAACTGCAGGTACAGGTGAAACACCTGATGGCGGTGGGGTCAGTATTTACATTCAGGATGGTCAAGGTCAATACAGCGGCATTAATGTTTATGCACCTGACAACACTGTTTCTAGAGGAGACAGTATTGAAGTAGTTGGATGGACCATGGAATATTATGGAAAGACAGAAATTACCGAAGTTACTGACATCTCTATTTTAGGGACAGATATCCCACTTCCCAATCCCGAGATATTAACATTGAATCAATCAGACTGGGAACCATGGGAAGGCGTTTTAATCCAGATTCAAAGTGTGACAGTTTCAGCTGAAGAAGATAATTTTGGCGAGTGGGAAGTCAGTGATGGAACAAATACATTTAGAATTGATAATTCTTATAGTGATCATTACACATATACCCCAGCGGTAAACGATCTTATTGGTTACATCACAGGTCCTTTAAACTATTCTTATGATAATTATAAATTAATTCCCCGAGATGATGATGACATTGTGCTGGGCGGAGGACCACCGTCAGTTACAAATATATCTTTAAATCCATCATCCCCAACAGAATCAGATGAAGTAACGGTATCTGCGATTATCACAGATGACGGAACGGTCGCCAGTGCAACTTTAACTTATAACGCTGGTTCAGGTGATACAGATGTAGCTATGAACAATACAAGCGGCGATAATTATTCAGCAATCATTCCTGCGCAAACAGTAGGTACTACTATAGCATTTACTATTACAGCTGTAGATAATGAAGATAATAGTACCACATCTAATGAAACATCTTATTTGGTTATATCTGGTGGTGGACCAATAACCGCCATTTATGATATTCAATATGTTAGCGATCCCGAAACGGATGATGCTAGTCCACTCAATGGGCAAACGGTTTCTATTAGTGGTATAGTGACTGCCGAATTCTGGGGTAGTAGTTATAAGAGAACCTTTTTTGTACAGGATTCTCTTGGGCCCTGGAGCGGAATAATGGTGTATAGATATGAAGGATGGGATTCGTATGATTTTATTACATCTGGAGGCATAGTCCATTCTGTCGCGGAAGGAGATAGCGTAACACTGACCGGGGAAGTATATGAGGCTTATGATAAAACAGAGATCAAAAATGTTTCGGAGGTAATTATTTATGGTTCGTCTTCAACTATGTTCGCGCCAATGACAGTTACAACTGCTCAAGTAATGACAGGTGGTGCAGATGCTGAAGCGTATGAAGGCTGTTTGGTTAGTATTGTTGACGTTACTGTTAATAATCCTGATTTAGGAAATGGTGAATGGTCAATTACCGACGGAACAAACTCAGCTCGAGTTGATGATAATTGGGACTATTTCTATTATCCGGAGGCGGAACAAGAACTCGCAGAAGTTACGGGTGTTTTAGATTTTACCTTTGATGATTTCAAAATTCAACCAAGGCTAGCGAGGGACGTTGTGGAAGAAGGAGTAACACGTATTCAGCGAATAAACCAGGTGTTATATAGTGATCTATTGAAAGTAGCAGATAATGACACTTCTGACCAATCCTATTTTTTTGATGATACAGTTACAATAGAGGGTATTGTGACAGTAGCAACTGGTCTCGCATTTGCAGGAACTGATGGTGGATTAAAAGTAATTTTTGAGGATTTCAATGGCGGTCCTTGGAGCGGTATAGTGTGCTACGATTCTACAGGAACAGAGCTTGGGAATCAACCAATTGGCAGAAAGATAAGAGTAACTGGTAGAATTGACGAGTATGGTAGCAGCACCTATGACGGGAATGTAACTGAAATTTTCACTACGCAACCGATCCAGGTTCTTGGCCTAGATCCAGTCGTTCCTGTGGATACAATTAACACAGGTGATTTTAGAGATCCATTAACGGGTGAACAGTGGGGAGCTGTTTGGGTCGAAATTCTTGATGCTACTGTAATACGTAATACTCTTGACTACGGACAGTGGACAATTGATGATGGAACAGGAGAAATAAAAATTGGCACGAATTCTACAGCAGAGGAATGGGAAGAATGGGAAAGGCCGCCAATGGGCACCTTTGTAGAATCGATAAGAGGATGGGTGTACAATCGGCATGGGTTTTATGATGATTCAACAGCCTTTAAACTGGAGCCGAACTATCCATCAGACATTACTTTTGGCGCTGGCCCACCACTCATAACCATGGTTGAACGTGATCCGTGCGTGCCAATGGATAATGACGATGTTGAAATAAGTGCTATTATTACAGATAACTCGGTTGTGTCTGAGGTAACACTTTATTTCAGACTTTATGATGAAAGCGGAAATGCAGGCTCTTGGCAATCACTAAGCATGAACAACTCTATGAATGACGAGTGGGTTGGGATTGTAGCAGCTTCAGTACATGGACAGGGCACTGCCTGCGAGTATTATATTGCAGCATCTGATGATGGAGTTGATCAGAGCGAAATTAAAACATCGAATTTTCCTGATATTAACAATGGTAATTATTTAGGATTCTGGTCTATTGAAGATGGTATTTCTGTGGCGAATATTCAGTATAGCCCTTGGCCTTCAGGTGTTTCTCCTTATGTCGATTGTTATGTGTCCATTGCTGGTATAGTTACAGTTGATAGTGTAGACTATCTTTCTGGTTCATATCACTCCTATGCTATGCAAAGCGAGAGCGAACAATGGTCCGGGATATTTTTTAATGGCGAAAATTTACCCGGATTCTCAAGAGGGGATGAAGTTTCTATTACAGGTAAGGTAATAGAGTACTATGGCAGTACGAAGATAGATAACGTATCAAGTATAACAGTACTCAGTACAGGCAATACCCTATTACCTCTAGATGTTGGTACGGCCGATTTGGCACAGGATAGCGACGAACCTGAATCTTATGAAGGTTGTCTCGTTGTAGTTTCTGATGTGACTGTAACCAGCGTTAACACTTATGACTGGTCTATTAAGGATGAAACAAACATAAACTGTTTAATGGATGATGATATGGCAACTATGGAAGCAGATAATTATATGAGTACTCTTGTAGCTAATGATATGTTGGAAACTGTTTCAGGTATTTTCAACTATAGCTTTGGTACATACAAAATACAGGTCCGGGATATGGTAGATTTGGGCCAGGGCTTAACAATAGAGGACGAAGATATTGGACTTGTCAAAGGATTTGCTCTTTATCCCAACTATCCAAATCCATTTAACCCTGAGACTAGGATACGTTTTCAACTGCCACAGAAATCCGGCGTAGAACTGGTTGTATATGATATATTAGGTCAGAGAGTGAGAACATTGGTAACGGAAATAATGGATGCTGGACTTCATCAGGTTACCTGGGATGGTTTGAATTATGATGGGAATGAAGTTGCATCTGGCATGTACATTTATCGGATTAAAGCGGGAGAGTACTTTGCTAACCAAAAAATGCTTTTAGTAAGATGAGAACTATAGGGGCGGTATAAAAACTTCCCCATCTTGGTATACTCTTTGGTCTGGCTGCCATTTACACTGATCTTTTTTTATTCATGTAGTTTATGGGATTATGAAGATCCTTCAGATCCTTACGATAATACTGAACCAGAAACTTATTTATCGCTCATTGCCAGTGATACCATTTATGCACACATTGATTCTTTGAGCGGTGAGGTTACCTATGCGATAGATGAAGAACCTTCCGTATCTATGGTTTGGGATACGTTGGACCATGCTTTCACTACAATAACTACTAGTAAGCAACTGCTCCATTGGTGGGGTGAAGATAGTGATGGCGATGTAATAGGGTATAAATATAAGTGGAGTTCCGATTCAGCATGGACGTTTACCACTGCAGAAGAAGGATTATTTTATGTACCAATACGCACAGATTTA
>CAJXWT010000059.1 GCA_913062595.1 uncultured Fidelibacterota bacterium | reverse complement strand
GCGATGACTACATTATCATGAAATTTATTTTCAAATACTCCCAATTGTTTCTCCTTCCGGTTGCGGCACTTTTCTACTGTAACGGCCACGACCATATTTAACATTGTATTTCACCCAGTCGAGATCACCTTTTTTCCAGACGTAGGCTAACCCAACAATCAATACAATGAGAAAAATTCCCATTTCTACAAATGCCAATAGACCCAAATCCTTGAACACCATCGCCCAGGGGAAAAGAAATACAACTTCCACATCAAAAATCAAAAATATAAGCGCGATAACGTAAAACCGAATATTGAACTGTACCCAGGCGGAACCTTCCGGCTCTTCACCGCATTCGTAATTGGCTAATTTATCTGGGGTTTTTTGACTGGGAGCAACCAGCTTTTGGATCAACAGGGGTATATATACCAAAACAATGCCCAGTAGCGCGAAAATCAGAACGGTTCCAAAGTCTCTATACATTAATCTAACAACTCAAAAGAAGCATTGAATTTAGCGGAATGCTTTTTCGGTAGTCAAGCCAAAGTTACCCGTAATTTCCTTCTGTAAAGCGATTGGCATCATTCCAGCCAATAGCCTAAATTAAGAGATCATGTCTTGGATAAATTCTATTATCGTTTCCATGCTCCGCATACTGCCGCGCTGGTCTATTCACCCTTTTGCAAAAACATACGTCGCTGGTGAGTCTGTGGAAGAAACAGTGCTAGTGGTTAAAAAGGTAAATGACCTCGGTTTTACGTGTACACTGGATATACTGGGAGAACACGTTCAATCTGCCACAGAAGCGGAAAATATTACCCGGGAATACTGTGACCTGTATGATGTAATTGCCAGTGAGAATCTGGATTGCAATATTTCCATAAAACTGACTCATATCGGTCTTTCGCTGGATGAAACTATTGCAGTTAATAATCTAGAACGAATACTTAAGCAAGTAAAAAAACATAATAATTTCTTACGGATCGATATGGAGAATTCACCTTATACGCAGGATACGATCAACCTGTATCAGGATTATGTCTCTGATTACCCAAATATGGGGATCGTTCTGCAAGCTTACCTGAAACGGTCTTTGGAAGATGTCCGCACATTAAACGGGCCTGGCTTCAACACCAGGGTGTGCAAAGGGATTTACGATGAACCGGAAACCATAGCCTTTAAAGACAGGGCTGCGATACAGGATAATTATTTTCATATCACTAAAGAAATTATTTCAGGTAACGGTTTTGCTGCCATAGCTACTCATGATATTCCATTAATTGATCGCATCGAAGACTGGATCGAATCTACCCAGGTCCCATCTGATCGGTTTGAATTTCAGGTATTATACGGTGTGCCAATGGGTGGGCGTCTGGAACGTTTACTGGATAAGGGTTACACCGTTAGACAATATGTACCTTTCGGTCCAGAATGGTTTGACTACTCTCTACGCCGATTAAAAGAAAACCCCAAAATTATGTCTTATGTTTTAGGTAACTTGTTCAAACGATGAATTCTTTAGAAGAAATAAAAAAGATCTTCCAATTGGAGACCATCGCTGTGGTGGGGATGAGTCCTAAGCCTGAGCGGCCCAGTCATTATGTGGCGATGTACTTGGAAGAGCATGGTTATAACATTATTCCTGTTAATCCCGGCCATAATGAAATTGCCGGCATGAAGTCCTACCCTTCTTTACTGGACATTCCACAAACAATAGATGTGGTAGATGTCTTTCGCCGTTCAGAATACGTTCTGCCAATAGCAGAAAGCGCAGTTACGGTCGGCGCGAAGGCCCTGTGGCTGCAGGACGGGGTGATCAACGAAGATGGGGCCGCGTTAGCGGAAAAGGCCGGTTTGCTGGTGGTGATGAACGATTGCATGCTCCGACGACACCGGCAAATGTAAACTTATTTAATTTGAACTTCCGTCGGGATCCTAACCCGATGGGTGGATATTTATTTATCTATAGGCAATTTAGGGCGAAAGACGTTTTTCCCTTCAAACTGTTTTGTCCCATTGACGTAGCTGTAATATTTTCTGCACTCGCAGGAAAGATATTCAATATCGATGGGTTGAAATGCTCGTTTGGCTTCTGGCCAGTATTCTTTTTGCAGCGCGATCATTCGGTCGCATGTTTTCTGATGATCGTCTAAGTCAAAATGTGTCTGAAGTCGATCTAGGTAAGCAACAGCACCAATGCCTGTGGGAACATGGCTTCCAGGATCAATTATATCTGGGCGAAACCAGGCCAAATCAATGATGGCCATAAAAATAGGGAAGTCGTTTTGCATTCTAAATAGAGCGTTCACCGCATTGGTAGCTTTGATCACATCACGTTGAGCTCCGGTGATAGTCTCAGTTAATGATTCTTTGATTTCTCCAAAAAGTATAGTGGCTGCATCGAACCGTGAGTATTGTATCCCTTCCCAATTCACCGGTTCAACAGGGTAAGCCGTAACATTACACCAAGGCTCAAGAGTTTCCAGTTTTTCACGTAATTCTTTGGGCATGGAAATAATTTTTATCGATAATTTGTCTAGAGTCTCTTGCCTATTGCACCAGCGAGCGAAAAACAGGGCATGAATCAAAGCAGATAGATCTTTATCTAAGCTTCTGGCGAAACGCAGGATAGCCTTGCTGCCGCGGTCGTCTTCGCGAAATACATTCAAGAATCGTCCCTTTTGAAAAATAGGGTCATCAGTCCATGGTTTAGGAGAACCCATTCCTCTTTCTAACCGAATATTTTCTCGTTCCCGGCAAAAATAAAAAAAAGCGGATACAGGGTCATCCAGCACTAATCCATCAAGTGCTGTGGCATAAGGATTGTGAAATTCATTCATTTAAGTAGCAATTATAAAACAACAAGCCAATTTATAATAGAAGAGATGTCGGGCTCATAACCCGAAGGGCGTAGGTTCGAATCCTACCCCCGCTACTTAAGAGAAACCCGTCTTTATGGTGGGTTTTTTGTTTGTGGGATGGTGGGTAGATTTGAGAATTCACTTGAGTGAAAAATGAAGAAAACAATATGAGGAATACATATGACAAAAGAAAAAGGTATGAATAATAGTAAAAATGGAATGAACACATTTAAAACTGAACGGACCAGAGTACGTAGAAGTTCATACAAAGAACAAATATGAAACTATCTATCCATAATATTTCAAAAACTTATGAGAATGGCGTGGAAGCGCTAAAAAATGTCAGTCTCGAAATTTCTAACGGCATGTTCGGACTCCTGGGACCAAACGGCGCCGGGAAATCCACCCTCATGCGAACCATTGCCACCCTGCAAGAATCGGATTCAGGGGAAATCACTTTTGATGGATTCAATATCCACAAAGAACCGGAAGCGATCCGCCGCGCCCTTAGCGGGGTTTTTTGTTCATTCTACCGGGTAAGTGTTCTTTCTTTTTTCCAATAGCCTATGATAATTTTCTGTAAGTTTTTTTAGCATATCATGGGAATGAGCTGATGATAAAAAAGAGCCAAACACCTCCGCCACTGCGGGTACCAATTCCATTCACCCACGGATGCAATGGGGAGTATGTACCCCCTGATCCCTCCCAACTGGATAAATGGGCTACGAAGTATTACTGGCGTTTAGCGGGCGAGCATGCACGTAAACTCGGTTTAACCCGGCGCCAGTTTATTGCACGCGCAAGTGGGAGTGCGTTGGCCCTTTGGGTCATGAATATGACCTACGGGTGTGTAGGGGGGGCTCTTCACTAGTGATAAGGAGTCCACCATTGATGATGAGAAAGCCTGTGTAGAGCTTTCCGGAGACGAGTTCATTTTTGATATACAGACTCACCATGTTAACCCCGATGGATTATGGCGGCAAAACACACCGGGATGGACCTGGTTTCTGCAGTCGTTGCCCCAAAGCTATTGCGGTGAACCCGACCTGGTGGATTGTTTCAGCATGAAAAATTATTTGCGCGAAATGTTCGTGAACAGCGAAACAACCATAGCTGTACTTTCGGCACTCCCGGCCGAACCCTACCTAAATCCGCTGGAAGCGGAAGAAGCGGCCCAGACACGGGAGATCTTTGATAGTTTGTCCGATTCAAACCGACTCCTGCTCCATGGTCTGGTAAGGCCGGATCTGGGTATCACTCAACTCGAGGGCATGCAGGGCTTGGTTGAAGAGCAAAATATTACGGCGTGGAAAATCTATACCCCTTATGGCGGCTGGCGGCTGGATGATGAGACAGTTGGTATCCCATTTATCGAAAAAGCCCGCAGCCTCGGGGTAAACGTAATATGTGCTCACAAGGGGTTCCCTCTTACGGGTTTTGACCCAGCTTTTGCTGCACCTGATGATATCGGGGTCGTCGCCGCGACGTATCCCGATGTGAAGTTTATTGTGTATCACTCCGCATTTGAGTCTGATATCATCGAAGGAGAATACAACCCGAATAATCCCCAGGGTGTTGATCGTCTCATCAAAACATTCCAAGACAACAATATTTCACCCGACAGTAATGTTTACGCGGAGCTGGGCAGTACCTGGCGCTTTTTGATGACCAGCCCCACCCAGGCTGCCCACGTAATCGGCAAACTGCTGAAATATGTGGGAGAAAATCATGTGGTCTGGGGCACGGACTCCATCTGGTATGGGACACCGCAAGACCAAATTACCGCTTTTCGCGCCTTCCAGATATCTGCAGAGTTCCAGGAAACCTACGGTTACCCGGCTATGACGTCTGAGATCAGGGATAAGGTTTTTGGCCTGAACGCAGCTGATGCTTATGGAGTGGATGTGAATGAAATCCGCTGTGGCATCACAGAAGATGACATCGCCCAATTGCAGGCTAACTTAGATGGGGAAGTACTGCCTACATGGCGTGAATATGGTCCCCAGACGCGACGAGAGTTTTTTGCATTTTTAAGGGGCCGAGGTGGTATGCCAGGTTAGTCCTCTACTTTAAATGGTAGATCATCAGTCGAGCTCGTAACCCTTAAATTAATTCTCACCCCGGACACCCCAACCCAGTTTGGTCCGCAAGGTATTAAAATAATTCGAATCCGTAAAATTCACCATGTTGATTTCGAATGAAGCTTTTTGAATCATAACTTTTGCAGTTGATTTAAGGTATTCATTTACCTGGCCATCGATAGCCAGAGCCATATCCTGCCCACCTTTTTCAGGAAATGAAATTTTCAGGACTTGATCATCAGGAAAAACAATAGGGCGCAAGGTTAGCGTATGGGGACAGATAGGTGTGACCACCATTGAACCAAATGTTGGTATCACGATGGGTCCACCGGAAGCCAAGGAATAGGCAGTGGATCCTGTTGGTGTAGCTACAATCAAACCATCCGCTTTGTATTTAGCGACAAAATCATCATTCGCCAATAACTCACAGGTAAGCAGGCGGTGAGATTTCCCCCGGTCCACTACAATATCATTCAGGGCATGAAATGTGTGCGGTTCGTTGCCATTGTTCACAACACATTTTATAACCATGCGCTTTTGAATATTGAAATCACCCGCGGCTACTGCGTCCAGGCGCGTGAACATGTCTTCCAGAACCACTTCTGCAAGGAATCCCAATTCACCCAGGTGAATACCCAAAATAGGCGTACTGCGATCACCGACAGCTCGAGCCAATGAAAGAATTGTTCCGTCACCGCCGAGGGTCATAATGAAATCCAGCTTTGCAAAATCATCGGCACTTTCTATAAGCTGAGAATCAAGATCTAGATCTTTCAGCTGGGACTCAATTCTGGTGGTGATGTATAAATCAAGGCCCTTATCCTTGGCCCAGGATACAATGTCAGGCAATACTTTCCAGAATGCAGGCTTATCCGTATTGGCCCAAATGCCAAAACTGGTTGGCTTATTCAATCCATATTCTCCAGGGACAAATCGCCTTCAGAATCCTTCAACAATAGTTGAATCTTTTGTTCGGCAGCTTCAAGTCTTGATCTGCACGTTTCAGTTAGTGTAATCCCCTCTTCAAAAAGAGTCATGCTCTCTTCCAGTGATAGATCACCCGACTCCAGCTTGGATACAATTTCCTCCAAACGCTTGAATGCTTCCTCAAATTGGATTGGTTTATCTTTTTTTGCCATAATCTAATATTACAAAGACTAGATGGTCCAAAAGCCTATTTTTTCCTGTTCGCCCTTTTGGCCCGGAAAGTACCTTTAAAGGTTTGTAACTCAAAGGGATCCCCTTCTCCCAGATCTTGCGGATCACGTATAATTTTCTGATCGGTTTCACGATAAGCAATAGAATACCCCCTGGAAAGAATATTCATCGGGTTCATGGCCAGCAGTTTTTCATTCGCACCAGCAAATTTTCCAGAAAAGCCCTGAATCCCCAGCCGATAGGCTTGCATCATTAAATGGATCAGTTCCCGGGAACGGGTACGATGCTGTTTCAATAATTGACCTGGTTCCTGTAGGACAAAACGGTCTTTCGCGCTGTCCAGCCCCTGCCAGCATTTTTGCAAATAACGCTGCATGATCAAAGCCAGATTGCGCTCGTAACCATGGATATGTTCAATAAGATCACTTGTAGCAGGTGAAACAACCTCCGCTGCTTCTGACGGCGTAGATGCACGCATATCCGCCACCAGGTCGGAAATGGACAAGTCTGTTTCATGGCCTACAGCAGAAATGATCGGAATAGGGCATGCAAATATAGCCCGCGCTACCGGTTCTTCATTGAAGGGCCATAAATCTTCCAGTGATCCGCCGCCCCGACCCAAGATGATCACATCCACAGCGTCAAATGCTGCCATGTCATTTATTGCTTCAACAAGATCAAGCGCAGCTTTATCACCCTGTACACGGGAAGGCCTGAGAATTACATCAATGTGGAGCGCCCGGCGTTCCAATACCTGGAAAATGTCACGGACAGCGGCACCGGTCTGGGAAGTAATCACGCCGATCCGCCTGGGGTAAGCCGGCAGTTTCTGTTTTACTTCTGGGTCAAACAGGCCTTCCGCTGCTAACTGTTTCTTCAGCGCTTCGAAGGCAAGGTAGAGGGTCCCAATTCCAGCCGGTTCCATTTTCTTGGCCACTATCTGGTATTGCCCCCGGGTCTCATACACAGTTATATCTCCCTGCAGCAGAACCTGCATGCCATTTTCCGGTTTGAAATGTAAAAATTGATTAAACCCTTTGAACATGATGCCTCGGATTTCCGCTTTCTCATCCTTGAGTGTAAAATACATGTGCCCTGAACCATGGTGCACGAAATTGGAAATTTCACCAGAGACCCACAAAATAGGGAAGCTGCCTTCCAGTACATTCTTGATTTGTTGGGTAAGATCAGATACGGATATGGCTTGCGGCTCGGGTGTACTCATCTTTTCGGTGGTGGTGGTTGGCCGGCCTGGTTCCAGCAATAGACCCACATTGCTGCGATCCGTAATGCTGCCATTTCTAATCGATCCTGGACCAGACCAGCGGTTTGATCATATAAAGAACGTAAATAAGGACCTTCAAAGGGCAGGATATCGTAACTGTTAAGTTGCTGCTGTTCACTTGGCGGTAGCAATTGTCGTGCTTTCGCATCTGCATCCAGGATTTGTTGCAGGGTAACATACGATTCCCGTACAATGTTCATAGAAAAATCAAACGCGCTACCAGAGATCAATGGTAATGGTCCTGAGGGGCGAATACTCTTTACGTATTCATCCACCATACGCCCTTCCCAGCGAAAATGGATCCCATCATTGCCCGTAAGTTGTCCATTATAATTTTCCACTACATGAAGCGGCACATGAATATCACTGATATAGTGGCCGAGAGTGCTCATGTAAAAAATAGCTTCATCCCAGCGCTTGTTTTTTAGCATATTAATTACTCTACTGCAGGTCTCATCGATAGCCCAGGGCACATACCCCCATTTCCCTACCGTATCTTTCCCGTATTTGGCTTCCAGATCAACCAGTGATCCAGACAAGGAATCAAACGGAAAATCATCATAAAGATCTGCGTCAATATAGTGTCGGGGCGCCTCCTTGCTATCAGATGATTTTATATAATCCGCCACCACGGCATAGTGGGTTAATTGCTGGCGGTTACTGCGAACATACTTACCGAACGTTCCCGGTATAATAGTTGCGGCGGACCAATTAATCCGTCGGTGCGCATCATAGCCCCAGGCACAAACAATTTTAGGCGTAACCAGCGCGATGATTAAAAAATAACAGAATTCAATACGACACCGCATGGTGTGGGTCGATTTATACTTAACGAATCTTTTTCTTATGGCGATTCGCACGCAGACGTTTTTTGCGTTTGTGCGTGCTTATCTTCCTCTTCTTGCGTTTTTTACCGCAGGGCATACTCTTTCTTTCATTTGGCCATCATCGAATCATTCACACGGCCCCGCAAGTATTTTGCAGGTTTAAATGTGGGCACATAACGTTCCGGTAAATATATTGCTTCCCCTGTCCCCGGATTCCGTGCTTTTTTCGGCATGCGATGTTTGGTACCAAACGTACCAAACCCCCGCAATTCTACACGTTCGTTACGAGCAAGTGATTCTGTGATGGTGGTCATTACACCATTCATAACAGTTTCGGTCTCGACCTTTGTTAAACCAGTTGCTTCAGAAACTGCGTCAACTATTTCCTGTTTGGTCATGGCATTACTCCCGATTCAATAAAACTGATTATTTATTAATCAGTAATTAATTGTTTGGCAAATACGATTGTTAGAAAATACATCATCCCTGTTTTACCCATATAGCTAATTTTTGGCCAGGAAAAATGGTATGGGATTTATTCAATTTATTCCACTTCATTATACTGACCATTCTTACACGATGATTTTCTGCTATTTTACTTAATGTGTCACCACGTTTTACCATATAGTAGATTTTAACTTCTTCAGCTGAATTTTTGGCCTGATCACTTTCAAGCCATATCGTTAATTTTTGCCCTGGGCGGATATATGCTCCACTTTTCATATTATTCCAGACCTTTATCTTGCCAGTAGTGCTATTGTAATCTTCGGCAATATGCCCAATTGTGTCACCCCGTTTTACCGTATAGGTTACCTTCTTACCCCTGTTCGAATTTCGGGATACCTTTTGTGCAGTATCATTTTTTACCCACAATATTAATTTCTGCCCTGGGTAAATATGCTGCCTAGATCGCAGTTTATTCCAGCTCAGTATATTTCTGGATGACACGCGGTAATTGTCTGCAATGTGCCCAATCGTATCGCCCCGCTTCACTGTATGCGTAATTTTTACGCGGCCCCTATTATCCTGCGTATCTGTTTGCGCTACATCATCCTTGATCCAAAGAGTCAGTTTCTGTCCCGGTAATATGTATTGCCCATACTCTAGTTTATTCCAGCGCCTGATAAACCTTGCCAGCGTATTGTAGTCTTCAGCGAGATGACCCAATGTATCGCCCCGCTTCACCTTATAAACGATTTTTTTATGACCGGAAGGTCCGCTGGACGCCAATAGTGCGCCGCTGCTGGTTCTGCGCACCGGGATCGTTAACTTTTGCCCCACACTGAGTCTGTGTCGATTACGGATCTTGTTCACAGATGCTAAGTCATGGATTGAAACCCGATATTTCTTGGATATAGTCCATAGACTTTCACCTCGTCGAACCTTATGAACTACGTGTTGCGGTGCAAAACGCTGGTCAGCTGGTAAAGCATTGAACTCGGCCAAAAATTTGTCTTTCTTCCCTGTAGGAAGCCGCAGGCGATAAGTCACATCTACCGGCGTCGCAGACTGTCGCAGCTCAGGATTATATTCCTTTAATGTTTTTAGCGTAACTCCAGCCGACCGCGCCAGTACGGCAAGATCTGCGCTTTGATCAATCTCAACGTATTCGTATTGCAACGGTATTGACTTTGGTGTTTTAAATCCATACTCTTTAGGATTACTACCGATAATTGCAGCAGCTAAATAATAGGGCATATAGTTTCGCGTTTCTCTGGGCAGCGAATGCAACTGCCAAAAATCAGATGTCTGGTGCAATCGGGTGGACCTATGTACTCTACCGGGGCCACCGTTGTAGGCCGCTAGTGCCAGATACCAGTGATCAAATTCTTTGTAAAGGTCCAATAAATATTTAGCTGCGGCGTGGGTAGACTTCTCAGGATCCCTGCGCTCGTCAACATACCAGGTGCGGCGCAAACCATACATTTTCCCTGTTGAATAAACAAATTGCCACATACCGGCGGCATTTGCTCGTGAATAGGCTTTTGGGTTTAACCCAGATTCAATCATGGCTAGATAGACTAATTCTTCCGGAAGCTCATATTCGCTTAATATTTTTTTTAACATGGGGCCATACTGGTGATAACGTTCCAGCCAGATCTCAAATTGCCGGCGCCCTTTGTTTTGAAAGTAGCTTATAAATTGGTCAACATTTTTATTTCTTACCAGTGGTATATGTCCATCGCGGTCATCCACCACAATAAATTTCGAGGCACCCATTTCTACTTCCATTGGTTCCATCAATCCATTAAGAGATTCTCTGGCTTCAGCAGCAGCTACAGGCGCACCGGTTATTTCCAAAGTGAACAGCCGCTGGGTTACTACATCCAGTAATGCGTTTTCAAAGCGGTCAAATTCTTCTTTATCTTCAGCAGTTTTTTCGCCCAGTAGATCCGCTTCTGATAATAATTCATAAATACGATCCAGATTATATATAACCTCTAACGTATCACCCTGTGAATCCGCAATGATAGCATCGGTTAACAAAATTTTTACATCTTTGAGTAGTTGGGGTAATCGATTAGTGGTTTCAACAAATCCTGAGCCATTCTTTGCAGCTGGTACATCTTGATCAACGTTGTTGGAAGCATTGCTTAGCGAATCCTGAGCAAGCAGGAAAGACGACAGTACTAATAGCGTCCAGATTTTATTTGATATTTTTTCTTTGATCATTAACGATTTATCGCATCTTAAACGGGGCGAAATTACCGGCCACTTTATAGGCAAGCAAGGTATTTGCCCCTGTTGAAGGTTTGTAATGACTCGATTCCATTTAGTTCCCTGAACTGCTAAGCGGGCAAGATTCACAATGCAAATAGCGGCAATTACTGCGTTGTAAACGTAATATTCCCTGGCTGATCGGAAATTTCTTTACATCGCCTGGATATAGCAGACCACTAAATTTCCTTTTGATCTTGCCATAGATTAATGGCAATTGTAGCGCGCTCCATTGCTTATACCACTGCCGATCTTTTCCGTGGTGGCCGTGCTGTCTACTTCTTGATGCCAGGAAGGGATAAAAGGCATTGCCCAATAATTCTGCGGTCATTGCCTTTCCGCAGCCTCCAGCTATGCGCTGATGATAAATAAGTTCAAATTTACGGATATCCCAAAAATAGGAAACGTTCCAGTCTCGGATGAATAACATAATACGTGCAGCAAAATCCAGGCGATTTGATGCATGATTTGCTGGCCGGATCCCTGCTCTGTGAAAAATAATTCTCTCATCTTTAATTAGTGTTGAAAGTATTCTTATCAGTTCGCTTCGCTTGGTAATACTGATATCAACAAAACCAATTAATTCTGATAATGTTTTAAAGGCAATCTCATTGCCCCCTTTGCCCAAATAGCGCAGTGCTTGGTGTTGAAAATCTAGTAATAATTTATTATAATACTGGCGTACCATATCATCCCAACTTTCCTGCCCTAGAGCAGCAATTGTTTCGAGGACATCTTTCACTAGATTTTCTGTAGTCAGTTTGCAACCCATGGGTTGCTTGATAACCAAGGCAACCGTTGGTACTTGACGCAAAACAGGTTTCGCCGCGAATTGATTCACTACGTGGAGTATTATATCATCATAGGCTGGATCATGATTATGTCTATGCTTGCGCCAGTTACCCTCTTTTGTATGGCATTCGATTTTACCAGTTTTTATTTCACCATCAATAATGATTGTTGCTTGGGAAATATCCGGTCCGTCAGTCATATTAAGTTGACCGGGATTCATGACCGATATTGTTCTACCACATCTCGCCATTAAGAGAGTCCCCGGTTTTAACGATAACCACCGTTGGGTAAGATCAGACTCTTTATTTGGATTTGGTTCATTGATATAAAATAAATGATTAGCTTGGATAAGAGTAGAATTATTATAAAGCTTTTTATTGGTCTGCTGCGGCCCATTCATTTTTCAATCGTTCCACTTCATCGCGGACCTGTTCCGTTATCCTGCTGCGTTGTTCCATGTTATCCTGTTCTGTATGTATTGGCTGTGCAAAACGTAATTCCACCGGTTTAGGATTAAAGTTTTTCGATCCTTTGAATAACACATCAAAAGTACCACAACATGCCATCGGCACAATGGGCAGACCTGAATTTATAGCAAAAATAATTCCACCTTTTTTGAATGGTTGAATCTTACCATCTAATGAGCGAGTACCTTCCGGGAAGATGAGTATGGAACGGGGCTTTCTTGCTAGTGATTTTCTTGCCTTTTCCATGGATTCTAAGGCTTTTTTATGATCACTGCGATCCACGAAAATATGCCCCGCTGCCAGCATCGCCCAACTAAGCACAGGGATTTTTTTTATTTCGATTTTTGCTATAGGAACTACAGGCCGTGGTATCCCGGCCAAAGTTAGGGGTATATCAATTATCGATTCATGGTTACAGACAAACACATATTGCTGTCCATTTTCTAAGTTATCCAATCCTTTTAGCGAATAACGCAGATTCGCTACCCATAAAATTGACCTCGCCCAAGTGCGAACAATGAAAGCCCAGATATGACCTTTCCAGTCAAGAGGTGTTAAAATGAAACCGATTAATGCAAAAAATAATGTGGATAAACTTATTATAAAATAAATCCAATAAAGACGCAATTAGCCAAGCACCTCCTGCCCCATTGGTTCGTGGAGAACTTGCGGCAATAAAACTTTTCCATCTGGTGTTTGATATGTTTCTAACAAAGCAACCATCAGTCTAGGCGTTGCCAGACCTGAACCATTTAGCGTGTGCACAAAATCAACTTTTTTGTCTGCGGTCCGACGGTATCGAATATTTCCTCGACGGGCCTGGAAATCTTCATAATTACTGCACGATGAGACCTCCAGCCATTTGCCTTCCCCTGGCGCCCATACTTCCAAATCATAACACTTCGCAGCGGCAAAACTTAAATCGCCCGTACTGAGGGCAACCACGCGGTAATGCAGGCCCAGTTGTTGCAATACTTCCTCTGCTTGTGAGGTGAGACTCTCCAGTTCATCATACGACGTTATCGGTTCGACAAATTTTACCATTTCCACTTTGTTAAATTGATGCAACCGCAACAAACCACGTGTACCCTTTCCGTATGAACCTGCTTCCCTGCGAAAGCAAGCGGAATATGCTGCATAGTTCACCGGCAAGTCATCCTCATCCATAATTTCGTCACTAAAGATATAAGTCACCGGTACTTCTGCGGTGGGAATCAGGTAAAGATCATCCTTCTCGATATAATACATATCATCAGCAAATTTTGGTAGTTGCCCGCAAGTGCGGGGTGCCTCAGCCCGTGTTAAAAAGGGGGGGAATATTTCAGTAAAACCATGTTTTTGAACATGTAGTTCCAGCATAAAATTTATTAATACCCTTTCCAGTTTAGCCCCAAGACCGGTTAATAACGGAAATCCAGATCCGGAAATTTTTGAACCTCTTTCAAGATCGAACAGTTTAAGCTCTAAACCAATTTCTACGTGCGATTTTACATCAAAATCCACAGCTAGCGGATCCCCCCATTCCCTGATCACTTGATTCGCCGTTTCATCCTGCCCAACCGGTACTGTATCGTGGGGTATATTGGGTATTAGCTCTAATTGCTCATTGAGCGTTTGCCCCAGGTCACTGACTTCCTTTTCCAAGTCCTTGATGGCATCAGATCCTTTCCGCATGGCAGCAATAGCATCATCAGAATCCTTACCTGCGCGTTTAGCTTCCGCTATTGCTTCCGATGCACGATTTCTTTCGGCGCGCATTTCATTTAATTGATGAATTTTATCCCTGTGCTTTTCATCAAGTTTCAGAATCTTATCTAAATCAATTGACTCATTTTTGGCTTCCAGACCGGCCTTAATCTGGTCAGGATTATTTCGAATACGGGTTAGTGATAACATGAATAATTCACCGATGTAACTGGTAAAGAAAGTAGAGACTTTCCCTTAGATTTCCAATGCTGTGTGAAGTGTATTACCGGCCTTTGCCAGACAGCATCACCCAAGCTGTACTGGCCAAGATTTTCATGTCTAGTGAGAAGCTCAGGTTTTCTATATAATAAAAATCATATTTAAGTTTCTTTCGCACATCATTAATGTCCCGATCATAGGGTTGTTTTATCTGCGCCCAGCCAGTAATACCGGGACGAATTTTGTGCCGGCGATAATAAAATGGAAATTCCTGCATCAACTGTTCCATAAAAAATGGGCGCTCAGGGCGGGGGCCAATAATACTCATTTCACCTTTAATTACATTTAGTAACTGTGGAATTTCATCCAGGCGAAATCGCCGCAGCCAAGCCCCGACTCGCGTAATTCTCGGATCGGCATCAGTTGACCATACGGGTCCTGTTTCCATTTCCGCATCGTATTTCATAGAGCGAAACTTTCTAATGGTAAACAGGCGATGGTTTTCACCAATTCTATCCTGTTTGTAAAGTACAGGACCGGTAGAATCAAGCTTGATAAGAATTGAGATGATTCCCCAAAATGGTGATATTAGGAGGACAGAAGGAATAGCAATGAGCAGATCAAAAACACGCTTTGAATAACGATTATACAGCGTGTTAAGATTTGGATTAACTTGAATGAGAGGGACACCGTAAATCTGTTCTGTGCGCGCCAGACCACTTATTACTTCGTACATATCAGGTACAATTTTTATTGATACGGGCGATCCATTCGCCTGCGTGATCACTTCCATCATGCGATTATGATCAAGGTTTTCCAGAGCCAGCACTACCTCTGACACTTGATTATTGAGAATGATTTCTTTTAGTTGATCCTCCTTACCTAATAAAGGAATTCCATTTTCAATATTGTTAGGATTTT
>CAJXWT010000058.1 GCA_913062595.1 uncultured Fidelibacterota bacterium | reverse complement strand
CCTCTATAAACAGCGTTTCAGAGAATCCGATTTTCAACTTGGGAAGCTCGGGTAATAGCCATTATACGACGCCCGCAAAAATCTTTCTTTATTGATAATAAATTACACTTTATCATGTACATCAACAATTTTAACTAACCAGTGGTTTGCATTGCAGCAGCAATACAATTTATACTCATAAAGATTGAATTATCTATTTCTTTATCAGAATTATTTTTATTAAGTCTCCACCTTTTTAAAAGTTCTATTTGAATAATATTTAGTAAATCAGTCATTGGATTGCGAAAATCAATGGAATTTGAAATAACCTTATTGCGTTCCAGTAATTCATTAAATCCTGTAATCTTTTTATAAGCATCTAAACAAAGATTGAATTCATTTTCAATAATACTATGAAAATCTTTTTCTTCTTCTTTGGATGCATATAGCTGAGAGATGTTCAGTCTGGACCTTGCCATTTCAAATGACATATTATCCATGAGCTGTTTAAAAAATTTAGATTTTTTATAAAAGTTTCGGAGCTCTATGAGGTTTGATCGCTGATTTATTTCTTTTTCTAAAGCTGTACCAAGTCCAAACCATCCGCTGAGATTATACCTCATCTGTGTCCAAGAAAAAACCCAGGGTATAGCCCTTAAATTATCAAATCCAGATAGTTTTTCAATGATTTCATCTCTAGATGCTGGTCTAGAGGTAATGGGTATTTTACTTATGTGATTAATTGGAGATGCATTGGTGAAATAATTCCAGCAATCTTCATTGATTATTTTTTCTTTGTAAGTTTTCATTGAATCATTAACAATTTGTTTCATGAATGTAATTTTTTCATTACTGTCCACACTTTGTTCTATAAGCCCTAGCAACTGAGCATTTATTATTTGTTCTAGATGTCGTTTTGCAATTTCTGGAGATCCATATCTATATGTAATTACCTCACCTTGCTCGGTCATTCTGATCCTACCATTTTGGCAAATATTTGGAAGACTTAATATCGCTTTGTTTGTTTTTCCACCACCTCTACTAATTGATCCACCACGTCCATGAAAAAGTCTAAATTCGATTTTATTATCGATCATTATTTCTGCCAAATCTTTATGGCACTTGTATATACTATAATTAGCCATTCCCATTCCACCATCCTTGTTACTATCAGAGTACCCTAGCATTACTTCCTGAAATCGATTTTTTTTCTCTAAATGGGATTTGTATAATTCATCGTTAAGAAGTTCTAAAATAAGATTTGGTGCATTTTGTAAATCTGAAATAGTTTCATATAAAGGAACTATGTCTAAGTCTGAAATCACTTTTCCAGATTGGTATACAACCAAGCCAGAAATCTTACCTAAAAAAAGTATCTCCAAAATATCGCTTTTTGAGTGAGTCATGCTTACTATATAGGATGAAATAGAGTTTTTATCAATTTCCAATTCATCCCTAATAATGGTAAAAGTTTTTAATAAATCTAAAGAAGTTGGTGATAAACCTTGAATGAAGGTCTGATCTAACTTTTTTTGAGTCTTGATCAATTTAGTCAATAAATTATTTTTGTCCCTTTCTGTTAAACTACTGTACTCTGTTTCAGAATCAATTTTCCCTAATATTTCACTAATAACTTTTTCATGTATATATGAGTGTTGTCGTATATCTAGACTCATAAAGTTGAACCCAAAAATCTTAGCCTGAATAATTAATTCTTTCAGTGGACCTCTAGTTAAAATATCGTTCTTTGAAAAAGATTGTATAGACTTTGAAATAACAATTAAATCTTTAATAAATTGTTTTGATGTGTAGTTTGAACGTTTATTGATCACAAGACATTTTCTCACTTCATGTAGTTTTTCTTTGATGCAGACTATCTTGATTCGAATAGGTTCATATCTTAATTGGTTCAATAATTTCTCACTAATGTTCAGGGCTTTTACATCTTTTTCGATTGACTGAATTAATTCTTTAATAGTGGATTGACCCCTCATAGTTATGCTAAGATCATCATACAATTGCTCTAAAGATTTTAAATATTTTTCAATAATTGCAAATTTTTGTTTTTTGATTGTATAACTAGTTATATCATATGTTACGCTTGGATTACCATCTCTATCTCCTCCAACCCAGCTATGAAATCTTATGAAATTATGCACTTCAATTTTCTGATTATAATAATGTTGAAATGCTGATTCAATATCATTTACAAGTTCAGGCACAGTAGACCATAGGACATCGATAGTATTATTAATTGTATTGTTTATTTCATCTTTTATGGTTAATCGATGTGACCTGACATCATCGGTCATCATTAGCATATTGCATAATCTTAATGCCTCTTTTTCAAGTTTATCTTTTTCTTTTTCACCTAATCTTTTTCCGATAATTTGATCAACTATTCGGATTATTCTTTTTTGTTTACTAATTATTGATTGCCTTCTTAATTCTGTTGGGTGTGCAGTGAACGTTGGATGGATGCTTATATTATTAAATATTTTTTTTGCATCGTCAAAATCAATTGACAGCTCAATCATTGATTTTATTGCTGAAAATATTGAATCGACTTTGGGGAAATCTAATTTTGCTTTATTATCACGCTTTTTATTAATTGAAATTATTTCACTTAATTCTGCTTGATTCAATAAATGGAAATAGGTTCCAATGTATTTTAATGCTTTTTCTAGATCGCTAATCGACCATGTTTCGAAACTTGAGGTTATATATTTTTCCCTTTTCTCATTAGGCGTTTTGGAAAGAATGTTATAAATAAAATTTTTAAACTCTTTATTTTTATTTTTATCTAAAACATTAGGGATTTCATCCAATAATTGAATAATAAATGTGGATTTAAGCTTCATTTGACTTGATATTTCACAATGCTCTGCGAATTGGTATATCTTATTTTTTAACATACTTGTAAAATCCAGCTTAATTGAAAATAATCAATGATCAAAATTAAAGATTTAATAAAACATATTAGTAAAGCAGTTTTTCTAATGTGAGACTAATTAGCATATCTATTACTACTAAACAGTAGTCCTAATGTCTAGAAACAAAAAAACCCGCTACTGGGGTGTGTCCACCAAAAGTGTGTCCACTTTTTGATAAACTATGACAAAGTTTGATTGAACCTGATAAACAAAAAGCCCCGTGTTAAACGGGGCTTTTACTCAGAGATAGTTGGTATTCTCTATAGTCGGGGTGAGAGGATTTGAACCTCCGACCCCCTGCTTCCAAAGCAAAGGCTCCGCCGTTAATTAATTATGGGTTGTGTATGCACGGATATGTATGGAGACAACCCATTCTGCACATTTTCATTAAAATACTTAAATGGAGTCTTTTATCCATTTCGTTTTATTGTTGTAAAATTACAATCCAAGATAATTCGTCTCCAATTTCCCAATTCCTGGTTAGGCTATGTCCGACTTTTTGCAACACGATCAGCCCAGGATTCCTTAACCTTGGTTTGAGAGACTTCCTCCATCGTAATGCAATCAGGCACGGGGCAGACGAGCATACAGAGATTGCAGCCGATACATTCTTCCTCATCAACAAAGGGAACATGACTCATTGCAGTATCTCCTCCATCATGCCAGACGGCCGGTTTCACTTCCGTACGGGGACCAAAGCCGTGATCCGGTTTACCGTGCCACGCATGGCAGGGGCCTTTTTGAGTATGAATACACTGGTGAGCACCATCGAGACAGGCCACATAACAGAGACCACAGCCAATACACTTGTCCGCATCAATCTTTGCGATGAGATCATAGTTGAGATCCAGTTCTCCCCATTCAACAAAACCGGGAATAGCCTGACCTGTGAGCTCACTGGTCGACCGCATCCCTTTTTCATTTAGATAGTTATTCAGTCCATCAATCATGTCATCCACGATGCGGTAACCGTAGTGCATCACAGCCGTGCATACTTGGATCGTGGTCGCTCCAAGCGCCAAGAATTCTGCTGCATCCTGCCAATTTGAGATACCCCCAATGCCGGAGATGGGCACGTTTATTTGTGGGTCTTTGGCCAGTACTGCCGCCATGTGGAGGGCGATGGGTTTGATTGCGGGACCGCAGTATCCGCCGTGGGTGCTTTCTTTTCCAACACTCGGCTTTGGCACGAGGGTATCGAGGTCCACGCCAATGATGGATTTGATGGTGTTGATTAGAGAAATACCGTCACATCCTCCCTTCACCGCCGCAATGCCTGGGTCTCGGATATCGATCACATTGGGAGAAAGCTTGACAAACACCGGCACACTTGAGAACTCCTTCGCCCAGGAAGTGATCTCCTGCAAGACTTTAGGCTCTTCTCCCACGGCACTCCCCATACCCCGTTCACACATCCCGTGAGGGCAGCCAAAATTGAGTTCCAATCCATCAGCTCCTGCATCTTCCGATCGCTTGATGATCTCTCGCCATTCTTCCTTCGATTCTACCATTAAGGAGACAATGACCACGTTGTCAGGGTATTGTTTTTTTACTTCATAAATTTCTTTGAAATTAGCATCCAGGGGACGGTCGGTGATGAGTTCAATATTATTGAAGCCGATGACTTTTGTCCCCGAATAGTCGACAGCACCGAAACGTGAATCAACATTGACGATGGGTTCGCCCAAGGTTTTCCAGACAGCACCGCCCCACCCCGCATCGAAACCCCGCATCACCTGCTCACCCGTATTTGTAGGCGGCGCCGAAGCCAGCCAGAATGGGTTGGGACTCTCGATACCACATATATTCACGGATAGGTCAGCCATTTTAGGTTCTCCTAATGCCCATTATATGTAAAAAAGGATTTGAAATATTTCTTACCGTGTAGACTCGGTGAGATTCCCCAGCTCTTAAGCATATCAAAGGCAGCTTCCCGGCCATCTTGGGCAGCATTCACTACCTCCTTCCCTCCATTGATGCAATCTCCGCCAGCGTATACTTTTGGGTGGGCTGTCCGCCGCGTCTCTGAATCCACAATTAATCTTCCCATCTCATCCACCTCAATCTCGGGAGAAACATCAGACACATGCTTGAGCTGTCCGACGGCTTCCACCACCCAGTCGCAGGGAAGCTCAAAAGTGTCATCCGAAATGGTGGACGAAACTTTCAGGGCTTTTACCTTTTTTCCGTGGCGGACGACTTCCAGCGGAGTCACATTCTCAACTAACCGTACGCCGTAATGACTGGCTCCCACTATCTCGTGGTCGTAGCCCCGCATCTCCTTTCGGGAACGACGGTATAGCATGCGGACATCCTCTGCGCCGAGCATGGCTAATTCCCGGGAGATGTCAATGGCCGTGTTCCCGCCACCGATGACAAGCGCAGTGTTAAGGTCTTCAGGAAGCGAAAAATCGGGGTTGTTCTTGATCTGACGAATAAGGTCTGTAGCGCCCCAGACACCGGGACCGTCACTCCCCGGCAGGTCCAAACGGCTGTCCGTGCCTAATCCAATTCCAATAAATACGGCATCGTATTCATCAATCAACTGTTCCAGTGAAATATCCTTTCCAATCTCGATTCCTGTCTTTAATTCTACACCGTGCTGGAGGATCCAATTCGCCTCATTGATAGAATCTTCTGTCTGAAACTTGTATGGGGCCACGGCCATTGTGTTTAATCCACCAGGCAGCCCGTCTTTTTCGAAGATGACCGCTTCGACCCCGTCCAGAGCAAGATAGGCGGCACAGGCTAACGAAGCCGGCCCAGCGCCGATGAGCGCTACTTTTTTCTCAGACTTCCTGCTATTACGGGGGAATAACTTTTTCCCTGTACTTACTTCTTTCTCCAGGGCCTTTTCGGTAGCATATCGCTGGAGCCGACCAATCTGAATGGGGGAGTAGTTCAGGTCATTGTAGACGCAAGCACCCACACACAGATCCTCCACCGGGCAGACCCGTCCCGTGGAATAACCCAGCATGTTGGCCTCAAAGATGACTTTGGCACTACCGATAATATTCCCAGTGGCAATCTTCTTTATGAAGGCGGGAATGTCAATTCCCGTGGGACAGGCGGAGATGCAGGGCGCGTCGTAGCAGTTGAGGCACCGGTTCGCTTCGATGAGAGCTTCCGATTCTGTATAAAGCGGCTTATAATCGGCAAACTTTTTTTCCAGTCGGTCTGGAGAGATGGTCAGTTTCGAACTTGTATCATCATTCATAGATAGATTGCAATAATTTTAAGTCATGGCAGCAAAGCTGTCATCAAGAATCCCGATGGCTTCTTCCACCTCATTCTTGGTAATATTCAGGGGCGGTGATATTCGCATGGTATTCGCGTAGAGTCCGCCCCTGCCGATGAGGAGACCTCTTAACTTGGTTTCCTCCATAAGCTGGTCTGCCGCACCCGGGTTTGGAGTACGGTCTTTCTTTGTTTCATCCACCACCAGTTCGATGGCCTGCATCAGTCCCATACCCCTGACCTCACCGATGACCTTTGGGTACTTCTCCTGGAGCTGTTCCAACCTATCTCTGAGAAGCTTCCCCATCTTCCCTGCATTTTTTTCCAGCTTATCTCGCTGGATCACATTGATAGTCGCTTTGGCAGCAGCACAACTCACTGGATTGCCCCCAAAGGTGGATATCGTGTTCTTGGTGAGAGCATCGGCAATGTCGCTTGTGGTTACCACAACAGCGAGAGGCATCCCGTTGGCAATGCCCTTCGCCGCAGTTATCATGTCCGGTTCAACATCGTACTGCTCAATTCCCCACATTTTTCCTGTACGGCCAAAACCGGTCTGGACCTCATCAGAAATAAAAAGCCCTCCGTATTTACGAACGATTTCAGCTACAATTTTGAAATACTCTGGCGGCGGAGTGATAAATCCGCCAACTCCCTGGATCGGTTCTGCTAGTATCCCGGCTACTCGACCGGTTGTTGTGGTCTGAATCAATTCTTCCACGTCTTCTGCGCAGGCAACTCCGCACTCAGGATAAGTGAGTTTAAGAGGACACCGGTAGCAGTAAGGAGAGAGAGCATGTTTGATAGCAGAAACTTGTGTTGACAAAGCTCTCCAGGAAGCGTGGGCGGTGAGAGCCTGAGCCAAAAGCGACCGACCTGAATAACCATGGCGGAGAGCGATGAGTTCATTATTCTCCGTATAGAGTTGTGCCATCATGACAGCAGTTTCATCTGCCTCCGTTCCGGACGCCGTGAAAAAACATTTATCAAGTTTTCCGGGAGCAAGATTCACAAGCTTTTCTGCAAGCTCTACAACAGGTAAGGTGGGATAGAGAGAAGAAACGTGAGTCAGATTATTGATCTGGGCGATGACTTCCCTGTTTACGTCCTCATTGGCATGCCCTACGGAGATGGTTAGAATTCCCCCAAAAAAATCAAGATAGGAGATACCTTCCATATCCTCCACCCGCGCTCCTTTTGCTTTCGAAACCGCAATGGGTTTTTCGTAATAATTTTTCACAGCCGGAAAAAGGTGATCTTGGTGTTTTTTCCTTACGGTTTCGCTGTTCATCCTAATCTCATATTATTGTTTAAAGCGTAGTCAATTCTTTGTACGCTTCCGGTCTTCTGTCTCTAAAGAACTGCCACGTGGCTCGAACTTCTTCTATCATTTCAAGATCGATTTCCGTAACCAGTAATTCATCATTATCCTCTGATGCAATAGCAACTATTTGTCCCCTTGGATCGACGAAGTAAGAGCTACCGTAAAATTCGCCCAGATTCCAGGGTTTTTCGATTCCGACTCGATTGATACACCCCATGAAATACCCGTTAGCTACAGCATGAGCCGGCTGCTCCAACTTCCAAAGGTACTGTGATAATCCCTTTACTGTGGCCGAAGGGTTGTAAACAATTTCGGCACCGTTAAGCCCAAGGGCTCGGGCTCCTTCAGGGAAATGACGGTCGTAGCAGATATAAACTCCCACTTTGGCATAAGCCGTCTCAAATACAGGATACCCAAGATTACCCGGACGGAAAAAAAATTTCTCCCAGAATCCTGAGGTGTGCGGTATGTGGGTCTTTCGGTATTTGCCCATGTACTTTCCATCGGCATCAATGACGGCAGCGGTGTTGTAGAGCATTCCTGCTCGTTCTTTTTCGAAAATGGGAATTACCATGACCATTTGATACTTCTTTGCATATTGCTGCATCCGTTCGATGGTGGGACCGGGAATGGTCTCGGCTGAAGCATACCATTTTGCATCTTGACCGGGACAGAAATATGGAGTGGTAAATATTTCCTGCAGACAAAGAATCTGAACACCTTGCTTCCCTGCATCCTCAATAAAGGGAATGTGTTTCTGAATAATAGCTTCCTTAATTTCATCAATTGTTCCGTCTCCCTCTGACTTGGGGATACTTATCTGAATCAAACCTGATTTGACAATTCTTGCCATAATTTACTCCTAAATAAATCGCTTCAAAAAACCGGTTGAGACATTTGGTTTTTTAAACATTTAAACAAAATGGTTACATTTTATCCCGAATACAACCCTCTTTTTAAAAATTGTCCGTCTCCCTTCCTTCCCGCATATTCGCAATTCTCAACGATAATCTTTCCCCGGGAAATGACCGTTTCGGCAACACCTGTCACCTCAAACCCTTCATAAGCGTTATAGTCCACACTCATGTGGTGCATCACGGAATTATCCACGCTGATGGTCTCCTTCCGGTCCGGGTTGAAAATAACAATGTCGGCATCACTTCCCACAGCAACAGTTCCCTTTTTGGGAAATAATCCGAACATTTTTGAAGATGCCGTCGAGGTCAATTCTACAAATCTGTTCAGTGATATTCGACCTCCAACAACCCCTCCATTAAAGATAAGACTCATCCGGTTCTCTATCCCGGGGCCTCCGTTGGGGATTTTAGAAAAGTCATTAATACCCTGCTCCTTTTGTTCCTTAAAGCAGAATGGACAGTGGTCGGTGGAAATGGACATCAGGTCACCCATCTGCAACCCCCTCCAAAGTTCGTCCTGGTTCCACTTTTCCCGGAGGGGTGGTGTCATGACATATTTTGCCCCTTCAAACCCCTCCTGCTCGTAGTAGGAGTGGTCGAGAAAAAGGTACTGTGGACAGGTTTCAGCAAAAGCATGAACACCCCTGTCCCTAGCCAGTACTACTTGTTCCAGAGCATCGGCGGAAGAAAGATGGACAATGTAAACCGGAACATTGGCCACTTCTGCAATAGCAATGGATCGGTAAACCCCCTCGGCTTCCATTCTTGTGGGACGTGTGAGAGCATGCCATTTAGGTTCTGTTTTCCCTTCTGCAAGGGTTTGTTTCACAATTTCGTCAATGACAATACCGTTTTCTGCATGCATGCAGATCACCGTTCCGTCTTCGCCCGCTTTTCGCATGGCACGAAAAAGTGTGCCGTCGTCAACATAAAGCACACCCGGATAAGCCATGAATAGTTTATAAGAGGTAACCCCTTCATCCGCAAGTTTTCGCATTTCCGGCACTCGGTCGTCTTCCAGATCAGTGATAACCATGTGGAAACCATAGTCTATCGCTGTCTTTCCTTCCGCCTTTTTGTGCCACGTTTCCAGTGCCTCCAGGGTGGAATGTCCTTTTGTCTGGATTGCAAAGTCAATGAGGGTGGTAGTGCCACCATGGGCAGCGGCAAGAGTTCCCGTCTCAAAATCGTCCGCTGACACCGTACCGCCAAAAGGCATGTCGAGGTGAGTATGGGGATCTATACCGCCAGGAATAACGTATTTGTCCTTAGCATCGATGACCCTATCAGCCTCCACATCCAGACTTTTCCCAATCAGGGTAACCGTCTCATTTTCAATAAATACATCCCCATTATAATCATCCACAGCTGTGATGACTCGACCGTTTTTTATGAGCAGTGACATTTTGTAATTCTCCTAACCAATTTAAAACTTAATGACTTTTGTTTCCCCAAGCGGTCAGTCCCCGCTCCTCGTCTGTTCCCGGGACGGTGTTATCTAATAGAAGAGCAATAAAAGCTCCCACTGCCATGCTGGTGCTGCCCAGAGTGTTGATAATGTTTGCCAGCCATTCAGGTTCGAAGGCTGCCGGGTGGGCCGAAAAATACTCCGGTACGCTCAACCCCATGAAAAAGGAAAAACCGAGAATAAAAAGATTCCGGGCAGAATTCAAGTCCACAAACTGGAGATTCGACAGCCCCACGGCAGCGATCATCCCGAACATGGCGCAGTACATGCCGCCCACAATTGGGCTTGGGATGGTGGTAAAAAGAGCGCCAAACTTGGAAACCGTTCCCAGCAGAATCATGATGAGGGCTCCGGCCTGAACCACTCTTCTCGATCCCACGCGGGTGAGTCCGATGGCACCGATATTTTCGCTGTAGGAGGTGGTACCGTTTCCCGTGCCAAAGATCCCCGCCACAAGGCAGCCAATTCCCTCAAAGGTAATCCCCCGGTTGATGGTTCGTTCATCGGGCATAGGCGCCCCACTCAGGCGGGCGCAGGCATAGTAGTCCCCAATGGACTCCACCATGGAAGCGATATAACCGGCCAACATTCCCACAAAAGCAGCTATTCCAAACTGAGGGATGCCCCACTGCAAGGGATATGGCACCCGGAACCAAGGCGCATTCCGCAGATTTTCCAAGCTGGTAAAAGAAGGGTGACCTGCAGTGAAAATACCGGTAATTGTCAGGATCGCTGCCACCGCCCAGGCCATCAGGATCGCCAGCAGAATGGGATAGAGCTCAAACGATCGGTACTTGGATTTGAGATACTGACTGAACAGTATGATCAGAATAATGGTCAGTCCACCAATGGGCCAATGTTCTCCTGCTTTGGGAGCGCCAAATTTGAAGAGAGCCAACCCAATGAGCGCAATCGTTGGGGCAATGGTGATGGGCCCTATAAAACGGAGAAGTCTGCCCACCAGTCCTGTAGCACCAACACCGATCTCTACGAGTGAACCGGCGATAATGGCTCCCTGAACGTGCTGCATCCGAACCTCCCACCCCGCCTGGGCCAGAGCCGCCATTCCACAGATGGCAAACGTAGGCGCCAAGAAGGAAAACGTCCCGCCTTGTACAATAGGAAGGCGGTTGCCCCAGGTCGTCTGGAGCAGTGTCGTTATTCCGCTGACAAAAAACATGGTGGCGATGAGCCACCCTAACTCCACCGGATCGGAAATACCGAATGCAGGCGCAAGGAGCAACGGAATTGAGAGGGTCGAACCGAACATGGTAAGGTAATGCTGCAACCCCAGCACGCCCGTCTCCACCAGAGGTGGTTTATCATCTATTCCGTAAAGTAGATTATGATTTTTTTCCTTGTTAACCATTTTGAATTACTGGATTTCAGGCAAAAAGTGGAAGGAATCGAGATAACTAACTCATCCAGTTGGTTCTCGCTTCGGGATTCCACTTAGTAGTGGTCTTCTTGAGCTTTGTCCAGAACTCGATTGAGCTTTTCCCCGTGATGTCCCCAGTACCAAACTTGGACTCATTCCAGCCGCCAAAGGAGAACGGTTCTCTCGGAACCGGGACGCCAATGTTGACGCCAATCATGCCAGCGCTGGCATGCTCAGCTACATAATTGGCTAATCCCCCTGATTGGGTGAAGACCGACGCTGCATTGCCGTAGGCAGAATTATTTTCGATTTCGATAGCCTCATCGAGGGTAGAGGTTCTGAGAATAGCAAGAACGGGACCAAACACTTCTTCCTGAGCGATTTTCATATCCGGTGTGACAAAGTCAATCACCGTCGGTCCAACGTAATAACCATTCTCCTTTCCTTTGACCCTGGCGCCGCGACCATCCACGAGTATTTTGGCGCCTTGTTCTTCCGCCTCCGTTATGTAGCCTTCAATTCGTTCTTTTGCCTGTTTAGAAATGATGGCACCGAGATTCTTACCGGGAATAATCTTTTTGGTCTCCTCACAGAGTTTATCGATGATGGAGTCTACCTTTCCGACAGCCACCATGGCCGAAGCAGCCATGCACCGCTGTCCGGCGCATCCCGTCATAGAAGCAGCTACGTCTGATGCTGTCATATCCTCATTCGCATCAGGCAGAACGATGAGATGGTTCTTTGCACCACCCAGGGAGAGGACCCGCTTCAGATTGGCTGAGGCTCGTTTGTAAATGATTTTGGCAACTCTCGTTGATCCCACAGAAGAAATTGCCTGAATATCGCGATGGTCGCAGATGGCCTCCACGGCTTTCCTGTCGCCATGGACGACATTGAATACCCCTTCCGGCAAACCGGCCTCCGCCAGCAGTTCAGCAATCCGGTTGGTACTCAGTGGGGTTTGCTCCGACGGTTTCAGGATCATGGTATTTCCCAAAGTGATGGCATTGGGAAGCGTCCAGTTAGGCACCATATTGGGAAAATTAAAAGGTGTGATACTTGCTACCACACCCAGGGGATGCCTTTCTGATCTACACTCAACACCGCGGCTCACTATTTCTATTTCCCCTACACAAAGCTGCGGGAGGGAAGTAGCAAACTCTGCCATTTCGATGGAGACACTCACTTCTGCCCTTGCTTCACCTATGGTTTTTCCATTTTCCTCAGAAATCAGAGCCGCCAGTTCCTCAAAGTGCTTTTCCAGGAGGTGGCGATAGCGATAAAAGATTTGAGCCCTCTCCTTAAGAGGCAGGTCAGCCCATGATGGAAAAGCCTGCTTTGCCGCAGCGACCGCCTCATCCACCACATCGGCCGAGGAGAGCGGTACCTGAGAAATGACTTCGCCATTCAAAGGACTGAATACATCGAGAAACCTCCCATTTGAGCGCCCGTATTCACCTTTAACAATATTGCTAATCGTTGCGTATTTCATTGATTTAATTCCATCATTTCTATGTGATATTAACTCTCATCTATGCGTTAAAACCATCGTTTTTAAGTTATTTCATTTTTGGATATCTTAACTAACTTGTTGACAGCATCTATTTTAAGCGATCTTTTGACGTCAAAATCCTTTGGTATTTTGAGCTGATGCTTAAAACAGTTTGCGAGGTGGTTATTATGAAGAGAAACTACGTTAACGCTTTGGTCATCATCTAGCACCCGAATTTCGTAGTTTTCCCCTTCAAATGATATTGGATGTTTCTCAAATAGTTCCATAGCTATTTCCTTTAATTAATTGTAAAACATCTAACTAGTTAATATGTTGCACTTTTTTGATAATGTACTCATATTTGAGTGTTATTTTGAGTTTCTTTTATTTTAGCCTTCTTGGTTAAATGAAAAGTGATTTTACGCCACACTAGAAATTTCGATGAATCTTCTTCCCCAAGGTACATCTGCAGACTGACAACCGCTTTTTCACGATCAACTATGGGCTTGAGTTCACTGGGTTTCTGGGGATCCAGTTTCAGGAATGTTCTTTCTTCTTTTGGCTGGCGGACATCAAATAGAATCGCCGTGTTATTATCCAGCCAGTGATATCGATGGACCGCAGCGATCGCCCGTGCTTCATCAGAGTAGATCCATTCAACCGTAAGTTTCTCACCCTGCTGGCCACTATAGGCAGTTCCGAACAGACAAAAAGTAAAAATAAATAGGATTCCTCGATTCATGATCAATACGGTTAAGTTTATTGGATTTTATTCAGGCTTATTGCCCGTCATTTGCCAGCGTACCAACTCTACAGGAATATTCCCGGTGTTATTAAAGGCCTGGAAAAAGTCTTTCATCACAAAGGGTTTTCCCTGTTCTTCCAGTTGCTCAGACCATTCGGTTAGGATCCTCTCAATCAAATATTTACCGGTGATATAGCAGGTGCCATACCCGGGCTGGCGCAGGTAAAAGTGCTGTTCAAACTGTAATAGATGCGGTTCCCGTTTCATCCAGCCCCGTGGTGTCCATTTTACATGCACCTGGCTTGCTTCAGCCATGGTCATTTCGTTGGCATGGGCATACAGGGACCCTAACCCGCGGGCTGCGCGCTGAGCAAGAAAAATCCATACAATTTCCCTAGAACGGGGACTGTCCTCGTACAGCCCTGCATGCATGAACATTTCTTCCACGCTTGTCGCGATACCCTCATTCTTGGAATCAAAAATATTATAGAGCAAAGGACCACGTCGAATGGGACTTTCGTGTGGCTCATCCCGTACCTGAGCTAGATCGAACCAATGGATAAAATGGGAATAAAGCGGTAGAGGATCATAATGCATGCCGATGGAAAAGAAATTGCGCTCATCTTCAGGTACAAATTGTCCCATATGTTCCCTCAATGCGGGTTCCATGTTTGATTTGATGGTCATGATTTCTTTTTCGCTTAAAAAATTCATGAAGCGCTGTACTCCCCGCTCGGTGAGCTGGGCAAATTCTTCCGGTGTATTGGCAGCCGACATAGGCGGCAGATCTTTATTACGCTGTTCTTCCATCTTTAAGGAAGACCAGGCTCGATCCAGTTCCCGCTGAAGCAGTTGTACCTCCTCTTCCCAGGTAAAGGGCAATAGATGGACATTTTGCTGATACCAGGTATATTGTTCCTTTCCAATCCCGGAGGATCCGGTCTTACCAGTAGCCTGCTCTTCCAGCCAGGTAATAAAATCATCTGTGGCCTTTTGCGCATTCTCTAATGCGGCACCAAGTTCAGACTGGGTTTTAGAACCTTGGAGCATCCCGGAAAGTTTATCCAGATCCTGGGTTTGCTGTCGAATATTTTCAATACCGGCGATCCACATGTCACGGGCGTTGCCAGTGAGATTCCTCCGGGCCTGAATCAGCAATGGCGGAATAACATTAAGATCGCTGGCTAAACGCTTTTCCTCATCACTGCTAAGAGGAAACTGGTATGTCCAGAGTTCTAGCGTGGCGTGGTTGGTAGGTCCTTCGTGGGCTGGTACATCGCTTTGATACATCCAGACAGTTTGGTAAAAGGCCGGATCTCTCACCCAAGGCTTAAGCACGCGATAGTTAAAGTCATAACCATTCATTTCCGCTCTTACAATATGCCAGTCCACCTGGTAGGGAACGGACCAGTCATTAATTGTGATCCGGGCTAAACGCTCTTCCAGATCCTTAAAAGCATGGTGGTCTTTTTTAAAGCGATCTTCAGTGTAATCCGGCACCCCATTTAACTGTGGAGGATCTTCAAATTTTCGCCAATCGTTGAATAGATCTACCAGTGCCTGGTACTCCGC